>JBCCJR010000294.1:0-6862 GCA_039045805.1 Cyanobacteria bacterium P01_C01_bin.118 | reverse complement strand
ATCGGCTTACACCGAAGTCCACCAGTGGCAAAGCATTACAGCCACAGGATGGCTAGAGATCGCTTACTCCACTCTCTTTGGTAGCGCCATCGCCTACGGCATATTTTTCTACCTGGCTGCCAAAGGAAACCTTACAAGTCTGAGCGCCTTAACCTTTTTAACACCGGTCTTTGCCCTCACATTTAGCACATCCCTACTAGCTGAAAATCTCACGGCTATCCAGTGGACGGGTGTGGGATTTACTCTGGTGAGTATTTATGTGGTTAATCAGCGAGAATGGCTAAGTCAAAAGTTTGTAGCCCTGCTACCCATTCCATCTAAGGAAGCTTAACCACATCCAACCTTTATATATGTTTCGCTTATACAAAGAAGTCTTGATAAACCAATTCTCGGATCTATCGACTATTTAAGTTACTATTGGCTTCAAGTTGTTAAAACTTATAGCACCGTATCTATGGACAAAAGTGACTTTGGACATAGTCGTATTAGTGCTGGGTACAATTCTTAAAGGCATGTTGTACTGTGACCACTCGTAACTGTGGCTAATGCAATAAGTGCCTCATCAGGGCTAGTAGCTCATAGAGCTTTCTAGAGATGCTAGGAAGCATACCAAACATAAAGCATCCGTATTTTAAGATTTGCTCGAGATCTGCCATTTGATGCACTGAATAGTCAATCTAAGCAGTGAACTGATAATAAATGCAGGTACTGGATATTGAACTAATATGATTTGGCGCTCTACTCTAGTATTTATAACCAGTCTGACAGCCCTCACTATTCCCGTAGAAAGCCTGCGCGCCGAAAGCACATCTCTGCTCATCGCCCAGTCTTCGACGGTTGACCCGAGTGCCGTTGTTAATACTAATGAGGCCACTCCACGCATCGGTAATGGGATTCCCCAACAAAGCATTACCGTCGAACAGCAGATTGAAGAAGTTAAGACTATCCAACAGGAACTTAAAGAACGCGGCTATTACAACGGTCCAATTGACGGAATTTACGGACCAAACACAGCCGCAGCTATCCGAGCCTTACGAGGCCAAGAAGGAAATCAGCCTCTAACGCCTGGACTATTTTCTCCAACGCCTGATGCGGTCGCAGGAGATGCGGTCGCAGGAGATGCGGTCGCAGGAGATGCTGCAGCCGCAGAAGATACTACGACCGCGGAAGCGCCCACTGCTGTCCCACAGCAAACCGATATCATAGATGCTGATAATGAGACAGAGTCCGCAGCAGCACCCAGCCCAGAAATATCGGACGGGGTCCAGATCAATCTAGCCGGTGCCGCTGTAGAAACCAGCAGCACTGAAATTTCCGAGTCCTCAGGCGAGCAGGTGTCCCCTGAAACTGGCGACACTCTGAACAACGCCGCCAGCGCTAATCCGGCAGTCGCAGCTCAATCCCCTGGCTTAGGCAGACTGCTGTGGCCAGGGCTAGCCCTGATAGCGGCCTTAGGTAGCTTTGGCATTGGCTTTATTTTGTCCAATCGATTGACCCACGGCTCCGATGAACAGGAAGAATCCCCTTGGGGTGCTGTTCCTGCCTCAGTCCCCCAGCCGGAGCTGCCTCAGTCAAATGGTTATATTGCGGCGACTAACGGCTCAGATAGCCAGGCTGTGGTGGATCAAACAAGTCAGGTGGAAAATGGATTGGCGCTAGTATCCACAGACGATACAGTGAGTGCTACCACCCGGTTAGCAAAAGTCGATGTCATCGACGAACTGGTCGCCAACTTACAGGTTACGGAGCCAGCTAAACGTCGAAAAGCCATTTGGGAACTAGGTCAACGGGGTAATTCGTCAGCGGTTCCCCACCTGGTCAACAGCATGGTAGAGGCCGACTCCAAAGAAAAAAGTTTAATTCTTGCTGCGCTTTCAGAGATTGGTATTCGGTCATTAAAACCCATGAACCGGGCTCTGGCCATTGCCCTTCAGGACGAAAATCCTGACGTACGTAAAAACGCAATTCGTGACCTAACTCGGGTCTATGATTTAGTCACTCAAATCAGTCAGATGCTGGGACACGCCACCGAAGATGAAGATCCAGAAGTGCGTCGAACCGCCGAATGGGCACTCGGTCAGCTTAATCGCATTCGTGAAGCACCCCAGCTCAAATCGTCCATCAATACGTTAGAAGCATCTCGCACGCCCTCGGAGCTACTACCCGACGAAGTGGAAAATTTGAAAAATTAGATACGTTATCTCATAACTCGTAGTAGGGTCATAGGGCTAAATCGATGCAATAGCCATGACACGGTGCCTAAAGTTATTATTTGTCTCTACACCCGTTGGTCCTCTGGGTTCAGGCTTGGGCGGGGGGGTGGAGCTGACGGTGGTTAATCTGGTGAGAGCCTTAACTCAACGGGGGCACCAGGTAGCGATCGCAACTCCCGAAGGGTCGGATATCAAAGACGCACAGCTGATTCAAATTCCTGGCATTCTGCAGCCTACCGCCCATACCCAGGGCCGTGACACCCCAGCCATCATGGTGGACAATGCCGTCTTAGCCAACCAGTGGACCTATGCCCGTCAGGTACAGCAACGTTATGACCTGATTGTGAACTTTGCCTATGATTGGCTGCCTTTTTACCTCACCCCATTTTTCGATATCCCCATCGCCCATTTTGTCAGCATGGGCTCCCTAAGTCGGGTCATGGATCGTGCCGTCACTCAAGTCAACGAAAAATTTCCAAGCACCCTGGGGGCCTACACCCAAGCCCAGATAGATACCTTTCCAAAAGGCCTCACCTGGCAGTTACTCAGCAGTGCCATAGACCTCAGCCAGTATGACTACTGTGATGAGCCAGGACCGGAGTTAGCATGGCTGGGGCGCATCTCCCCTGAAAAGGCTTTAGAAGATGCCGTTGCCGCCGCCCAATGCACCCAAACACCCCTAAAAATTCTAGGTAAGCTGGAAAACGCAGAATACTGGAATACCATTCAAACCACCTATCCCGATGCCCCCATCGACTATCTGGGTTTTGTCAACACTCAACAGCTACAAACCATCGTCCGCCGCTGTCGCGGACTCCTGATGACCCCTCGTTGGGTAGAAGCCTTTGGTAATGTGGCCATCGAAGCCCTGGCCTGTGGTGTGCCTGTGGTGGCCTACAGCCGTGGCGGCCCTGCCGAAATTATCGACCACGGCAAAACGGGCTGGCTGATAGAACCCGACAGCGTTGAAGGATTAGTCCAAGGCATTCAGCAGTTGGACAGCATTGATCGTCAATACTGCCGCCAGCAAGCAGAACTCAAATATTCCCTACCGGCCCTGGGAGAACGCTTTGAAAAATGGTTTGAAGCTATCCTCAGCCAGGCTCGATAAATCCTCTTGCTCCCCTGCTCCTCCATCCTCCCCTGCCCCCTTCTTCCTCCCACTGCCCCATGATTTCCATTCCCCTACTCGAAATAACCCAACTGATTGAGCGGTTGGCCGATTACCCTGAGGCGTTGCGATCGCTCCAGGAAATCGAAGACTGCGACGGCGATCTTAACGATGCCGCCCTTTCTTTAGCCCTGAAAGCCGGTTTAGAACCCAGTCAAAACGATGGCTGGCTGGAGGGCTTTGCCAAACGATACCGGCACATCGCCTGTTTGCCAGAGTTTCGAGCAGACCTAAGCGAGCAGAAAATCATCAGTCTGGCCCAACATCTCACCGAAAACAGCCAGTGTCCCAATCTTTTAGTCGTGCCTGTAGCGCTATATATCAGCAAAACAGGGATATACATGTTTTGCGACAGTTTTGACAATAGCCGAATATCAACCGATTAAATCAACCTCAGGCAGACCAAAAACTCATAAATTTCATATAAAGAACTTTGATAACAGCACGGGCATCCTGAAACAGACGGTAGAATCCCCCCATTAATCCTTAACTAAGCACGGTCGTCATCACACAAACGGACCTTATCTAATAATCCATACACCGTCATAGCGGAATTTCACTCTATACCGTGTATCTACTGAAAAGCGTTGCTGTAGCTTACATGCCTCAAATACAGCAGACACACACTCATTATTAACCTCTACAGGAGCTTTGCAATGACACGCTCAATCGCCCGTACTACCAGCGTTATGCTTACTAATCTAGAAGGAGTACCGGGCAAAGAAATTATCGAGCACTACGGCCTGGTACAAGGCAGCACGATTCGCGCTAAGCATGTGGGTAAGGATATCCTCGCAGGATTTAAAAATATTGTCGGCGGTGAACTTAAAGCCTACACAGAACTGTTGCAAGAATCTCGCCAGGAAGCCGTTAACCGCATGATTCAGCAGGCAGAGCAACTGGGAGCCAATGCCGTAATTAATGTTCGGTTCGCTACTTCATCTGTTGCCCCAGGAGCCGCCGAGCTATTTGCCTATGGCACCGCTGTCAAAGTGCAATAGTGATTTTTGACCGCAGGCTGATATAGACAGGATGAGCACAGCATGGACCTTCTGATTATTCTAATTTTGCTCGGTGTGGGCTACTTTATCGGTAACCGCCGAGAAAAAAAGCACTACGAAGATATTAAACGCCGAGAAAAGCAAACGCTCCACGTTCCCATCATGAACTGGGGGGCAAAGCAAGATTTACCCTATGCCCATGAGGCCCAAATGTTTGTGGGCAGCGTCGTTGTCGCTAACGACTATTTCAAAACATTTTCTGCAGGACTACGCAATCTAATCGGTGGTCGTGTGGTTGTCTACGAGAGCCTGATTGACCGAGGACGGCGAGAAGCCATGCTACGAATGAAGGAATCTGCGATGGAGTGGGGGGCTTCTCAAGTCTTAAATGTGCGTTTTGAAACCGCCAACATCGCTGGCCAAACCCAGGGAGGCATGGGAGCGGTTGAGATTATGGCCTACGGAACCGGTATTCGTTAGGTTTGGATGAAATACGTTCCCCGTGAAATTGTTGATGAAGTCAACGTCACCCCAGTGCATCCGCTGGTTAACTTTGGCTATTTAATTGGCACCGTTGTAGTAGCCGCTGTGGCTATCTATGCTGGTCTGGGGGTGGTTGGTGCTCAGCTGGCCACCCGCATGGGGCCCCAAGCAGAGAGCAAAATTGGCGAAGTAATTTTTAACAACGTCTTTGCCAATATGCCTCTAACCACAGAGGGGTCAGACTTAGAATATATCGAGACCCTGGCAGCATCCCTAAAGAGCGATGCCCTCAAACAGCGTCCTGAACTCAAGCTGCACATTCTAGATGAGCCCTTGCCCAATGCTATGATATCTGCCGGGGGATACATCTATGTGACCCAGGGATTGCTAGATGATGTGGAGTCAGAAAATGAGTTAGCCTTTGTCCTAGCCCATGAGCTAGGACACTATGAGCATCGCGATAATCTTCGCAGTCTCGGTCGTTCCATCGTCTTTCTCAGTTTGAATAGTACTCTAGCTGCAGGCGGCGTGCAGGTACCTACCTTTTTAACCGGTTCCATGGGGCTGGCAGATTTACACTACAGTCGCGATCAGGAGCAACGGGCCGATGTCTATGCTTTAGAGATGATGCATGAACGCTATGGTCATGTGGATCATGCCCTAGACTTTTTCGAGCGATTGAGCGATGAGGAATTGGACTTAGGCGCAGCCAACCAACTGCTTGAATGGCAGTCTACTCATCCACTGACCGAATCACGCATTGAGTATTTAGAAGATTTAGCAAACAAGCGAGGTTGGGCACTCGAAGGGGAACCAACCGCTCTCCCCGATAGGTAAGTGGCCATAGAATTCGTCAATCCGGTGATGCAGTAGCAATGGACAATGACGACGACTTTAAGCCAGTCACCTGGTGATTAGCTCTTCAAGCTCTGGACACTTTGCAATCTGCTGAGGTCTAAGAACTGCAGGAGTTGCTTTATGTGAGCTGCAGATGGATGTTGCTTATAACATCGTAGATGCTCAATTAACTCTGACTTATGTACCTGGGGAAACCAGGGACGCAGCAGCTTAGCAATGTGTGTGCTGATAAATAGGCCCTGAACCAAAGTAGTTATATTGGCAGGGCGTCGGTCTAAGCTGGCCCCACTAAAATCAATCAGGACTGGGACATCCGACCGCAATAGAGCATGGACCGTAATACAGCGCAGATCACCATGGTCGAGTCCTACCTGATCCAATTGATAGGCTTGGTGAATAAGCTGAAAGACTACGCTGTGAATCATGCTCGCAGACTTCGATGCTTGCAACCAGTCCACTAGCGCAGGGCCACTGATGTAGTCCATCAGCAAAAAATTATCACTGTGGGCAACGTACTGTGGTCCCACAGCTACCGCATTAGCCAACAACAACATGTCAGCTTCTATCTGCAAACTTTCTTTAGGAGACGGTTCTCGCCGTATTTTTAGCACTCGGTTTTGCCCCTGGCAGCGCACTCGCAATACTACACCACAGTAGCCAACACCAAGAATGTCCAAGCCAGCTAAAGTCCCTGGACCGTAGGCATCAATAGACTCAATATCAAGGGCTTGCAGCTCAGCCCAGCGGCGAGCCAGAGTATGCTCGTTACCGCTGGGGTAGGCCAATAGCTGCCGGGCCGGGCTCTGCCAAAACTCTTGTAAGTTCAAGGTTTTGGTCATTGCTCTTTAGGCACAGAGCTGACGAGCCAGCGCCACAGTGAAGTATGTAGCATCTCCTGCATCACCGGCCAGCACGTTAAAGGATACTTCGGGAGTACCCAGGTCGCTGAGAACGAGTTTGGCTCCAGTAAAATCTTGAGCCTTGGTGTATTCGTTGACGGTGACTACGGTTTTTAGCCCCGTAGGCGTTGCAGATAGCAGGCCATTATTGGTGTCTTCAAAGGCGAGGCAGTTATCAGCAGGCAAGTCTAGGTGCTCCAGAGCATATTCATAAATGTCGGGAGCGGGCTTTTTCTT
>JBCCJR010000293.1:0-6895 GCA_039045805.1 Cyanobacteria bacterium P01_C01_bin.118 | reverse complement strand
TGACGCCTCCCAAAATGTATAACGAGGCACCACGTTCCAGCGTCATCACTCTAGAACGTGGTGTTTGGCTACTTATGCAGGAACGGCTAATAAGTCTTCAAGCTGTTTAGCAGTGGCAAAGAAGTGGGCTGCATTTTCTTCGGGAGTGCCGGGTAGAATGCCGTGGCCCAGGTTTAGAATATGGCCTCCACGCCCCGCTTTGCGAACGGTGTCTAAAATACGATCGCGGATAAAGTCTTTGGAGCCAAACAAAACGCCAGGATCAACATTGCCCTGCACCTTCATATCGGGACCGAGGCGACGCCGGGCATCAGCCATATCCACTGTCCAGTCCACACTGATGATGTCCACACCAGACTCACCCATCAGCTCTAGAACACCGGCACTGCCGCTGATGTAAAGGATTAAGGGGGTATCAGGATGGGTGGCTTTTACCTGGCGCACCACCTGCTGCTGATAGGGCAGTGCAAAGGTGCGATAGTCATCAGGGCTTAACTGACCTGCCCAAGAGTCAAATAGCTGAACCATTTGAGCCCCGCAGTCAATCTGATACCGCACATAGGTGGCAATACCATCGGCCAGGTGACTGAGCAACTGATGCAGCATCTTAGGCTCAGAAAATGCCATGCCCTTGATCACGGAATAGTTCTTAGAGCTTTTGCCCTCAACGGCGTAGGCCGCCAGAGTCCAGGGAGAGCCCACAAAGCCCAGCACGGTGGCGTCGTTCTTGACCTCTGCCCTCAACGTGTTCAGGATCGTCTTGATAAAGGGTAAATCTTCCTCAGGATTCAGCGGGCGTAGGGCATCGATTTGAGCTTGGGTGCGAATGGCTGGCTCAATCATGGGTCCCTTGCTTTCCACGATGTCAAAGGGAATGCCCATGCCCGGTAGTGGGGTCAAGATGTCGGAAAACATAATGACGCCATCAGGACGAAATGCTCGCCAGGGCTGTAGTGAAATCTCAATGGCAAGATCTGGGTTCTCAGAGCGCTCGCGAAAAGACGGGTACTTCTCTCGCAAGTCGCGATATATCTTCATGTACCGGCCAGCCTGACGCATCATCCAGACCGGTGGTCGATCCAAGATTTCGCCCTTGGCGGCTCTCAACAAATAGGGCGTTTGCTCAGGTTGGGTCATTGAAATCTCACCACAGACTAAAAGAGTTTTTAACCACTGTCCCCGTTCAGAATTTTGACCGCAGAAGAACCCACGGGGTTTCACTTGAACGTGGCTTGTGTGCATCTGTTAGCTTATCATTGCGAATTGCTCTCAATGACTTGAGATGTCTGGCTTGCGTAGGTTTTAGCTCATAGGCTAATGTTTTTTGCGCTGCCGTCACAGCGTAAACTTAAAGTCAGATAACGAATTGTGGCTGCTTGTGTCGATTTCTTCAGACCTATTCATGCAGAATGTGAACTTTTTTAAAAAGCAAGGGGGGCGGTGGTTTTCGCAGCGCACCACGCATTATCTCAAGGCAGGTGAGTCCAAGGCGGGTAAATCAGATTTAGAAATTACCTATATGGACGTTTCTGCCGACGATGTGACGCAACTTTGTCAGGCGGCTAACTGTTCTGCCATCGATGCATTAGGCGGGCTTAGAATCGTGCAAAAGAGTACCATTGTTGGGGGCGACTTGCGACAGCAGTCTACGGTGGTGGTGGCGATCTCAACCGATGAGCAAACCGGTAAACTTTTGCGACAAACCGAGGGTCAGACTCCATCTCAGTCAAGTCAATACCGCCTAGAAAACGGTGTCCTGACGATTCTGACCGAGGCAAATGGTATTTGTGCTGAAGAACGTTGGTGGTTTATCACCGATAACTTACGTATGCGTACCAACGTCCTCAGTGACGATGCCGGTCAAATTATGGCGTCCTTCTGTTCTGAAATCCGTTTAGGAGACGTTAAACCTTAAATGACACAAAGACCGCTACTGATTTAAAGATGGTCGAAAAGGCTGAATAGGCATTGAGCCCACCAGTGGTAAGTGCACCTTGGACTGTTGAAGCGGTTCTTGGGGGTCTCTTGTCGGTTTAGGCAGTTCGAAGCTAAGACTTTTTAGCTCAGAGGCTGGCATCGTTGTCTTAGGGGTAGGATTGCTAACTGTGCCATTTGCCTGATAAACCTCCACTAGAGTGTTTACATCATCTACAGGAAATGTCTCTATAAGGCCAGCTGCGCCATTGCTAATGTTAGGGGCGATTTCTTCGGTATCGTTTTTGCCGGTGGGTTTAGCCGTGTAGAGCATTGTTAACGGTTCTGACGATGGCTTTACAAGATGAGAGTCATAGCTATTGGTACGTCTAGGTTTAGACGCCAGGTCGGTCGGTAGATGTATGGGGGCTCCAAGATGTGACGCCATTACCTGCTCAAATCCAGACGTAAAGTGGCGAACGGGTTGGCCTCTTCTATGCCAGATTGAGAGAATATGTTGAACCGAAATAATCTTGTATCTGCCCTGGTAGATGGCCTCAATGACGGCATCTCGAATCCAGGCGGCTTTGTAGTGGTTAAGCCAATATAGAACCTGGCTTTCAGGACTGTAGGAGTTCAGTTCTAGACTGAAAGATTTAATCAAAGTAATGGCTTGCTGTGCTTCTCGCCCTATATCTAGTGCCGTCATCAGGAGTCACCTATAGCCCAATCTATTAATGAATTCACCCTTGCATTGATGATTTCCTCATATGTTTGGCAAATAATAGTTGAGATTTTATTGAATACCTAGGCTCCTTCATTTTAACTTTCAGATTTAAAGCTTGATATGTACTTTAAGTCCTATGGAAGTCGCCGGTAGCGCTATAGTAAGTGATCTTATGGAGATAAGTCTGATTAATAGACACTCATATACCTGATTTTAGACAATATTTGCTTAAGTGGTTTGGGTGGAATGACGGGAGGTTTAACGTTGCTCTAGGACACCACTTTCCACATCGCGAATATTGCGATTATCAAAAGGACTACCACTGCCCAGCCAATTAAAGTCGCTGAGGCGAAATCCAATGGATCCAGTCTCTTGAGTTGGACTGTAGCGGACAACTAAGCCATAGGTGCGACGACTATATTCACCAATGATTTCGGTATTAATATCGTCGCCATTCTCAATATTAATTGAGGTTTGAAACCCTAACAAAATAGGCCCAAAAATCTGCTGAACAATACCAAATGTTATGATTTTATCGTCAACATTCCGATCAAATAAAAAGGGTGAATTATTGCCGGAGAACAATTCTTGGTAGTAACCAAGATTAAAGCGAGTGTAATCAAAGAAATTATTAGATAGATGCCCTAACTGTCCATCTAAGCGAATGTCCCCGGCCAGAACTTCTTGAAAATCACTGCTGGTGTAATAGGACCCGACGCCAAACAGACCGACAGTCAAGTTCAAAAAAGGAACTATGGGCACAGGGGTATAGCGTAGTCCTTCGGTTTGGGTGGCGGGTAGAGGTTTGCCTCGCCATAAATTAAATCTTTTACTCAAGCGAGCACTGCTTTGAAAACGCCCTAGGGTAATCAGATCATCTCCACCCAATGGCCCGTCTAGTAAATCAGTGCGATCAGTTTTTGCAGTGACCAACTGTCCGCCAACCTGATAGGTGAGATTTAAGCCACGCCCATCTAAATTAATTACAGGGGAGAGTAAGACTGATCCAAGGCTGGATCGGACATCCTGAAAGCCAAGGCTGCCATTAAAAAGCCGATCGCGGTAAGTGTACTCACTAACCAGAAGATGATTACCCACCAGGTAACGATTGCGGATACTAGTGCGGAGGTTATCCTCTAGGTTGTTGACATTCAAGCTGGTTAAGGTGGCGCTAGCCGATATCTCAGAGCGTGGACTGAGGCGACTGTCAAAATCTACTTCGACGCCAAACACCTCTGGATCGGAAAACCCTTGCTCCAGTGCTCTTTCTACAAAGTATTGAGGCGTAATACTTAGGTTGACTGACTCATTTCTAATGAGGGGAAACTCGCTCTCCACAAATACGCCGCCGCGATCGCGTGAGTCACTGCTAATGCTAATTAAAAAAGGATTGACCTGGTTAGGATCGACCGCACCACGGTTAAGAACGTATCGCGATTTCAGGAGCGGTAGTGAAAACGCCTGATCAAAGACCAGTCTCGGATCTTCTGTGGTCAGTAAATCAGCCGTAGGCGATAACGTGACCAATGTTAAACGGTCGGTCCGAAACTCTAATTCGGGTGGTGAAAACGGATCGTTGGTTAATCTGACGTCCTCTGCCACCCAGCTTTCTGAGTCGAAATTGACCCGGGCGGCTTCAAATCGAAGCCGTCTGACCCCGCCTCGTGCTTCTGGTAAGCCGCCAGGAGTATTGCCGCGAACGCTTGAGTTAATTTGTAAGCCACCCGCTGAGGTAACGCTGTTAATTTCTTGATCTGGATTCAGGGGGTCAAATACTGAGCGACTAGAGAGTGACCCCTCTAAGGGGGATGCAAAGTCATCTTCCAGCGCGGGTAAAAATAGCTCACCGCGAGTTTCAAACAACGTCCCTTCTTCTTGTAAGAGGCTGTACTCTGCTCTTTCCCCACGAACTTCCTGTTCCCCACGGGTCAAAATGACATTGCCCTCTGCTAACACATAGCGATTGACTAAATTGACCCACAGTTCGTCAGCTAGCAAAAAAGCATTATTTAGCTTAAATACTGCATTGCCGCGAGCATTCACCACCTGTCGAATTGAGTCAAAACTTTGGTGATCAGCTGTAATTTCCAGTTGGGATGGGTCTAAAGGTGCAGTCGTCGCTTCTGTGGGTGAAGCAGGGTCTGGCGGCAAGACAGGGGGAGATGCTTCAAGCTCCTCTTCTGCCGCCTCTGTCGCTGCGTCTATCGCTTCGTCCAATGCTGGGGCCACATTGTCTGAAGCTAAATCATCGGTATCCAGAGTAGGCTCAGCGGTTTCTAGCTCGTCTTCGATATCTACAGGGGGGGCTTGTTCTACCTGCTCGATGACTTCTTCGATGGCAGGGTCTGTGGGCGCTAAATCTGTCTGTTCTGGTAGCGGTGGCAGCTGCGCCAGGGTGGCAAGATTTGGCTTTGATAAGTCGTTGTTTGCACTAGGCTCTGATAGCTGTTCTTGTGGAATCAAACTCACAGTAGAAAATGTGGGTTCTGCTGTGCCATAGATTGCTTGGCGAGGTCTGGGGTGATGACCTGTAATTAAATCTGGAGCCTCCTGATCAGCAAGTTGCAGATCTGCTGCGCGTCTGGAAAATACTTGGTGCTGATGTTGGGGCGGTTCAGGAGGTAAGGCAATTGGGGCCATGGATATCGAAAAAAACGGCCAGTGGGCTAATACTAACCCTCATGAACACAAGCGTTGAATAAGCTTTGGGGTAGACGTCGAACAATTCATGAAACGGTAAGCAGGCCCAGAAACAATTGCCTAAATTGGCTACGCATCAAAAGCTCCTCAGCTGAGGCAGCTAAGGAGCCTAGTAAAGTTCTTTAGGACTTGTATTGGACTTGGGGTTAGGCTCTATTCAAAGTCTTGACGACCAGGGTTCCGAGCTGGGTCACCATTGAGGAAACCAAAGATAAACAAGCCTACAAAGAAGAAAACAGTAACGTATACAACGATCTTTAGAGTCAGCATCGGGAGTCTCCAGCACAGACACTTAAATTTATAAAAGCTATTCTATCGCAACATTGTGTCTAACGAATTTTTGTACTTAGGGTCAAGGCCAAATCTGGCGCATTTTTAGTCGATGGCCATAATAGCTACTCCGCTCACCATAATGGCTGCCCCTAGCAACCGCTCTCGTAGTCCCTGTTCGCCAAATAGGATATAGCCAAAGCCGACGGAAATGAGGGCACTCATACGCTTTACGGCAACGACTTGAGCTACGGGGGCTAGGGTTAAGGCTACAAACTGCAAGCTAATGCCAATCGATTGAAAAACTCCGGCGAGGATCACAAATCGAGCTTGCGATCGCAGGTACACTGACTGATCAGTTCGCCAACTCCCAATAACGGGCCCCATTCCCTTCTGCCTAGCCCGCTGCACCACAAAAGGCACCATGCCCACCGCAATGGTGCCAAATAGCGACATACCCCAAAAGAGTGAGGATGAATTTAGAGTGCCAACCTTGTCAAAGTTAGAGGTAATGCTCCACAAAAATGCCACCCCCAGCATCATGCGGCTACCAGGGTTGATCATCAAGGCTTTGAGGGGAGTCAGGGTTAAGCCCTCACTGGGTTTTAGGTTCAGCATGTAGGAACCCACAATGAGTAACAATACGCCAATGGCGTCCAAGCCGGTGGGCCATTCGTCAACGATGATGGGAGAAGTGACCAGCAAAAACAGTGGCGTTAGGGTCACCAGCGGTACCGTCAGTGACAGGTCTGCAATTTTAATAGCCCTTGTGTAGAGAGTGAAGGCCAGGATATTTAAACTGCCTCCGATCAGCAGCGCCCGACCAAAATCAGGTCCCAAGGTGGGTACCCCTCCGGTGACCAGCATCAATATCCCCATTAACAAGGCGCCAGTACTGGTCAGCCCCAGTAAAACAGAGTATTCATCTAAAGATTGCAGCGCCTGTTTACCGGTGGCATCCTTGAGGGCTTCGCAGAGAGCAGTGCCGCTGGCGAGGGCTAACCAGAGCATCCCCTATGCTCCGCAGCAGCGATCAATGCCCAGGCTATCTAACAGCAAATCACCAACGGCATTGGCAACGGCAAACTCACTGTAGAAACTTTTAGAGAAGTCAAATGCCTGCATCTCAGTCAAAATAGCTATAACCAGGGGAATAAGTTCATTTTCTCCTTCCATCCGCTGCCGGACAAAGACTTGGGAGGCCCGCTGGGCAATGTCTTGATTGACCGCTTCGGGTAAAAATTCGGTATCTAACCACTGTAAAAGCGATGCTTGGAGCCATTC
>JBCCJR010000292.1:0-6908 GCA_039045805.1 Cyanobacteria bacterium P01_C01_bin.118 | reverse complement strand
CGACCGGCTGCGACCGATTTTGACCACGTCGATTACTACAATCATTGGTCTTATTCCGTTGGCGCTGAGCGATGCCCAGTGGTTTCCACTGTGTATGGCCATCATTTTTGGGCTGATGTCAGCCACGCTAATTGCCTTGTTAGTTGTTCCAGGACTGTATTTGCAGCTGACCCCCAATCGTTCTAAGGACCAAAAGGTGTCTGCTTAAACTCTCTCTCGTGGGGGTTAAGGGTGGGCTTCGACCGATAACGGGAATGGTCAACTCACCCCGTTTATCTTCCTAAGGGGGGTAAACGTTCATTAGCTTTTTGATTTCGAATTGATTCAACCTTTAACTTTTCTTTTGAACTTATGATGCTTTCTTCACTTTCTGGTTTTACGCATTCTGCGCTCATATCCTTTACACCGCTGCTGGCTGCAACTGGAACGGCTGAAGGAGAATCTTACGCTAAAATTCTGGCGGTGGCCATTACCTTAGTAACAATCGTCATCTTTATATTTGCTCAGGTATTTGGTGAAATTGCGGCTCGGTTTAGCCTACCTGCGGTACTAGGAGAACTTATTGCCGGTCTTATACTGGGTGTTTCAGGCCTACATTTACTGATGTTGGGTAATGGCGGTGACGTTGCTGACTGGGCAGTGGCAAGTGTTCAATTTATTGCCGGTGGTGACACTGCAACAGTTCAAGAGATTTTTGCAGGGCCAATCAAAATTTTGCTGGATGACTATGCCGCAACGGGTGTAGGTGTGCTGTTATTTAAGATTGGTCTAGAAGCCGATCTCAAAGAGCTGATTAAGGTCGGCCCCCAGGCGGCAACGGTAGCGGTGGCAGGTGTTGTCATTCCATTTGTGGCTGGTTTTATGGGACTAACTTTAATTTTTCATCTACCTGCGATCGCATCCATTTTTGCAGCGGCAGCATTAACGGCCACGAGTATTGGCATCACCTCTCGCATCATGCAAGACATGGGTGTCTTAAAAACCAAGGAAGGACAAATTATTCTAGGTGCTGCCGTCTTAGACGATATCCTAGGCATTGCAATTTTAGCCGTGGCCATTGGCATTGCTGAGCATGGCAAGGTTGAGATTTCCAGCGTTATCGGCACCATTGTCAGTGCCACACTGTTTGTGGTGGCAGCCATTGTCCTCAATAAGTCTTTTGGCCCCAGATATATCAATTTTCTGAATAGGCTGAATAACCCCTACAGTGTGCTGATTGGGGCCATTATCTTTTTATCGGTAATCGCAACCATTGCTAGCGCTATCGGTCTAGAAGCCATTCTCGGCTGTTTTGCGGCGGGAATTATTCTCGGTGATACAAAAGCAACTGCTTATCTAGAGGAAGCCTGTGACCCTTTGGTGGCCCTATTTGCAACGATATTTTTTGTGTCGATTGGAGCCAAAACCGACTTAACTGTCCTTGATCTCAATAATCCTGAAAGTCGCACCGGTTTAGTTATTGCCGCATTTCTGATTGTCATTGCCATTCTGGGTAAACTTGCCGCCGGATATTTTGTCTTTTCTAAGGAGAAGGTGAATCGCCTGGCCATTGGTACTGGCATGGTGCCCCGAGGAGAAGTGGGTCTGGTATTTGCTGGGTTAGGTGCTGCCACAGGAACATTAACGGGCTCGCTTAATGTTGCCATTGTGTTAATGGTGATTGGAACAACCTTTGTGGCTCCCCCAATGCTGCGGTGGGTATTTGCAGGCAGGCAGACTATAACTGACCAAGAAAAACAGTCGATTTCGAAATAGACCTGGGCGTTGCTGATCCTCGGGGTAAATCTATCTGAGACCTTGCATTGTATTCTTTCTGAATCGATGCATCCCTTAAAGAAAAATGACCAGTCCTCATCCAATAAACCTGGACGATTATCATGCGAACGAATTACACTATAACAATTCAACGATTAGCCACGGCTCTAGGTCTACTTGCCAGCATGGTGGTTTCCCTGCCTGCCCGTGCAGCGGAGAGGCTTTACTTTGACTACGGTGCTTTAGGGCGAGATCTATCGACGGCATCCCTGGAAAGATTTACCAAGGACGGTACTATCGATGCTGAACTGGCTCCCTATTTGAATGGAATATCACCGGGAAGGCGTCAAGAAATTCAGCAGATTCTGAGCACTCCCTTATTGAATTCCGGTAATGGTATTCCTGACGGCATCGGCGAGCCGTTTGCCCTATCGCAATGGTTGCAGTCTCCCATTGGAGAGCAGGTTTTAACGGAGATGGGGAAATTCGTTCAAACCGAGGGACGTCAAAATGGTCAGCAGGCTATTCGAGCAGCGATGGTTTTGGCCGCGGCTGATCCAGCAGGTCTATCGCCAATCAACATTCTGCGTTTTTATCCAACCGGTGGTGTACGGTTGAATTTACCTCCAATATTGGCACTAGCGAAGACTATTCAAGCCAATATTGACACTACCGATCAACTGGTGAAGACAACTATCCAATATTCTGTGGCGGCAGCGGCCACTGAGCCAACGCTAGACTATGGGGCATTACCAATATTGGCAGATACGCCCCAGTTTGAGGTGATTAAGCAATCGCTGGTGTTGGACGATCGCGATCGCAACCGCACATATCCTGTCGATCTTTATCTACCCGCTGACCTCGATGCTGTTTCCGGACCTATTCCAGTCATGGTGTTTTCCCATGGCTATGGCGATACCCGCACCCATCCCGAAACAGTGGACGGTGCCCGTAGGCTAGCAGCCAACGGATTTGTTGTCGCTGTTCCAGAACACATTGGCAGTAACAAGGCCTACCAGAACGATTTAACCCGAGGGCTAACCCGTGAATCCTTTGATGTGATGGAATTTGTCAATCGTCCCCTAGATATTCGTTTTCTTTTAGATACTCTGGAGCAAAAAAACAAAACTGAATTTCAGGGACGTCTACAGCTTGATCGCATAGGCATGACAGGGCATTCCTTTGGGGGCTACACTGCCCTAGCGACAGCAGGTGCCACCGTCGATATTGCCCGATTAGACCAGCAGTGCGATCCCGAAGCTGATATTGAGCCTGAAACTGTCAATATTGCCTTGCTGCTTCAGTGCCGACTATTAGAACTGAAAGACTCTCCTGATGTGTTGCAACAGCTGACCGATGGCAGCTTAGCAGATGAACGAGTCGGGTTAGTATTAGTGCTTTCTCCATTGAGCAATCTATTTGGAGACAAGGGCATAGAGCATTTACAGATGCCCGTAGTTATTGTAGGTGGCACCCATGATATTGCAACTCCCATTGTGCAAGAACAATTAGCCGCGTTCCAAAGCCTCACCACCCCCGACAAATACTTTTATCTAGCTGAAAATCTGTCCCATACAACAGCCCTGACCCAGGCAATTTTAGGCTTAGCCTATCCAAACAGTGGACTTGTGGAAAGATTTAATGCCAGTGAACCACGGTTGTTTAACCTGATGGCCACCCTTTGGATCGCCCACGGCAAAGTTTCCTTACTGGAGGAGCAAACCTACTCTCCCTACCTGACATCCGCCTATGTAGAGGCCATGAGTGTAGACCCCACCAGGCTGCATCTGCTCAGATCTTTACCACCGTGCTTATCTAGTCAGGAATCTGATATAGCAAACTGTAGACTTGATGGCTCCCCATCCCACTAAAAAAGGCGTTCCACTTTATCGTTATCTATGCCCTTTACTCCAACGCATATTGTAGCTGTTCTCCCATTTTGGCCACTGCGACGTGTCGTCCCTTTCTCCGCCTTTGCAATTGGGGCCATGATTCCTGACGTGCCTCTGTTTTTTCCAGTTTTTAACTATACACAGGCCCACTCCACTTTAGGGCTAATCTCCATATGTTTACCCCTGGGCATGGCAGTATTCTTCCTATTTGAATACGTGATGCGAAAGCCAATGATCGCCATCTTGCCAGCGTATCTGGCATCTAGGCTATCATCCAAGCCAAACACTCCTAAACAAGCATTTTTGAGTACCCAACTTCGCTACATTATCGTCGTTGCATTTGCCATCGTAGTTGGTGCATGTACGCATCAGATCTGGGATGCCTTTACCCATACAGGTCGGTGGGGAACACAATTAATTCCGATGCTGAATTCTTCTATCTCAATGGGTAGGGTTAATATGCTTGGCTACAAAGTCTTTCAGCATGGCAGTACTTTTATCGGATTACCTTTATTAATAACGCTTGCAGCCATTGAGCTTAACCGCACGATACCAAGGTTTTACCAAGGCACCTTATCCGTTAAATGGAAGCTCTTAGCTGCCGCCTTAATCTTTATTATCCCAGTTTTGGTTGCGATTCATGTTTATATGGTTTCGCCAAATCTTAATCAGTGCTATTTCTGACAATTACACGTTCGGGAGCTATTTTGATGGGAATGTTGTTTGTATACTGTTCTCTCTTCCAAGCACTGACGAAGTAGATAAGGCGTTTATCTCTCCTGCCAAACAGTTAGTCTTCAGAAATAAACTGCCAGGTCTCATCCAACTTGAAATGGCTCCACAGATTAAACCGCAGATTATCGGGACTCGATTGTACAAAGCCAGTCTTGCCACTGGGGTGAATGTCAGTCCATAGACGTAGTCCCTGGTAATCAATACCATTGGGAGCATTACCAGGAGCTTCAATCCGTTTAATCTTAAACCAACCAATGCGTCGGGGCGTTTTCAGAGTTTCACTGGCCATCACCTGCTCAGTGACTTGGTCAAAGGCAGGACGGGAGAACCCATAGGCTACTCTCAGAGGCCAGTTGAATACGATGATAGAAACTACGATGGCAAGTGCTGCTGTGGTCTGTTGTCGCAAACGCTTTTGAGATCTGAGAGTGGGCATTACCATCAATGCCATCAGCAGGAACACGACAGCAAAGATGCCGGCCAAACGAATTGAATGAATTTCTAGCGGTTTTAGGGATAAAAGCAGAAGAAGGACAGGCGGCAGTGCGATGGTACTCCAGGTCAAGAAGCGTTTCATGGTGAGATGTCTTTACAGCGGGTAAGGTTGTTTCATCGTAAGTAAATCTCAATTTTGTACGTCTAAACCTGTGGCAATTATTGAACTGCACTTTAGACAACCCAGCGTTAGCTCTGAAAACAATGGCTAGAAGGTGTTAGACGTTTTTGAGACGGCTTGGGGACGCTGGGTTTATTAGAGTTAATTTATCGAAAACAGCAGGTTCTACCGTCAAGTTTGAACGATTACTAAGGAGGCTGAATAATGACTAACTCTAATGTCATGCAACTGCAGAAATCATCTGATGTTATCCAGCTACAGACATCACAAATTTCAGATGCCGGTATAGTTGCAGCTAACGCATTTGCAGACGATCCGGTATTTACTTATATTATCTCTGACGATCGAGAATTTCGGTTGCAGTCTTTAAACTGGGTAATGAGTAAAGTGATTGCGTATTCCACTCAGTACAATCACATTTATACAACTCAAGATTTAGAAGGTATTGCCGCCTGGTTGCCGCCTGGCAAACTCTCTAGCAATCCACTGCAGTTATTGCAACTGGTCTGGAATCTGCAATTGTACACTTTACCCACTAAAATCCGTTGGAACCGACTAGGGCGATGCCTAACATTGTTATCGGCTGTTGAAAAGGCTCATCAACAAGATATGGGCAATAGTCTTCATTGGTATTTAGGCTTGATGGTGGTGGACCCTGCTGCTCAGGGACGTGGCGTGGGCAGTCGTTTACTGCAGCCAATGTTGCAACGAGCAAGTAATGAAGGTATCGTCTGCTATTTGGTAACGTTTACGGAACAGGCCGTGCGCTTTTATCAGAAAAATGGATTTGAAATCGTACAGGTCCAAAAAACAGCCCCTGATGCGCCCCCCTTCTGGACAATGAAGCGTAATCCATAATGTATGCGAATTAAGACAACCTTGAAAGTGGGCGGAACCCCATCTTAAACTATACATAGTTTAAGATGGGCCCGCCTCAGCAGCATTTACGGCTGAATTTTCTAACTTCCTGCCATACTATGTCGTTTGCTAAGCTACTATGAATCATAATTCTTGGCTTGATTAGCCTATTCGGGATGCTTATTTTGATAGGGCTAGCAGCCTGGTGTCACTATTGGCTTTATGGCACCCTTAATCCAGATAAGGTTATGCCCGCTGAGGATTGGGAATTGAGATTAGGCGTAGGCTCTTTTTTTGTTCAGTTATCTGCAGCGATAGAAGCCTTACTTATCAGTCTTGTCACCCGGTTAAGATGGATAAAATTTAAGCGGGGCAGACTCACAGTTGGATTATTTGCCCTAATTCCGATATCGTATGCGATTCCTGCGTTTTTGACTGCTATTTCAGACTCATACGTTAATTTTTGGTGGTTTTTACTGTATCAGCTAACTATCATATCGCCTGTGATACTTGCTTGGCGCTTACTGCGTTGGCAGCGTGTTTAAAGATATTTCTGTGATTAAGTCACTGTCAAAATAGCTCAATGTTATCCAGGCCCCCAAACTCTTAAGTTTGGGGCTTTGTGTTTTATCTCTCCAGCTCGACTGAACGCTTGCCAACCGTCCAGAATTGAGTAACCCTTAGCATGCCTAATGGGAAAACGCAGATACTGCCATGCCGAAATAAGTATTCAAATTAACTCTACCCATGGCTAATGGGGAATAGACGCTTTAGAAACGTTTTGGAGACGCCTGTTTTTCTAAAGTTAAATCATCAAAATCAGTTAAAAAAATATGGCTACTCAATCGCTTGCGCCGTTGTTTGATGACTCTAGGGTTGATACCCTCTCTCAACAACTGACCAACGTTTTTAAGTTAGTGTCACGAGGTTTTCGCCATTGCCTAGTGTCGGCTGAAATAGTTCAAAGTAGGGACTTACAGCCATTAAGGGTGCCTACGTATGACGATCCAAGACCGGGAAGCGCAAATCCTACGAGTCAAAGCAAGCAGTTT
>JBCCJR010000291.1:0-6929 GCA_039045805.1 Cyanobacteria bacterium P01_C01_bin.118 | reverse complement strand
TTGCGCGGTTGGGAGGCTATTTAGAGCATCGACGCAAAACACCTATCGGCATTCAAGTGCTTTGGAAAGGATGGGCAAAGTTACACGACCTCGTTGAAGGCTGGCAACTAGCCAACCAGACTTAGCAGGAAAAGTCAGCTTACTTATCAGGGCAAGTCATTAGTATTTAAATAACCTTTTAACCAATTACATAACTATCAGATCACTTTTGGCCAACGAGTTAGTTACGTTTAATCAGTACTAACAGAAATATAATCTGATAGATATTCTCATAACCAGGATTGAATTTGACCAGGCATCTGGTATTAATCTAATGAAATAAGCATGCACAAAATCAGGTTGTTGAGCTTAGTCGTCACGTTATTTTTTTCGTTATTAGCGACAGCCTGTCAGTTTCCTAGTACTGCTAGCGCATCAAATCAGACGTATCGGCAAAATACACTTACTGTTTGGAGCTTTTTCCCAAACAAAGATATGGATACCCTCGTGAGAAACTACGAGGCTGTCCATCCTGAAACTAAAATTATTCACACTGGGTATGCGTTTAGTGCCTTAAGTTCCGCATTTTGGGAGCGAGTATCACAGGGGTTAGGGCCTGATGCCGTTATTCTGACTGAGCGCGACCTGCCAGCATTGATCGAAGCAGGATTAATTGACAACCTGGATCGCTATGATCTAGAAACAACTGATTTCAGAGGCAAATCACTCGTTTCTCTCCGGGGCTTGGATGGTCATCTGTACGGCATCCCAGTAGCTTTCCAAACCATGGCTCTTTGCTATAACCGGACTCAAGTTGATAAACCGCCAGAAACATTATCAAATTGGCTAGAACAAGGCCGCAACGGGGCAGGTATTGCCATTGAATCTGGCTTTCTTAAAAGTATGTGGGGAATTGGGGTATTTGGTGGTCGCTTCTTTAACTCAGCAGGCGAATTTACCCTTAAACAGCATACGCTTGTCAATTGGTTAACTTGGTTAGAACAAGCAAAGCGTATTCCTACCGTTTATTTTGACCATCGGCCAGAGATTTTATATGACTTATTTGCCACCGGCAGAGTTGCTTATTTTCCCTGCTGGACTTTTGAGTTTATTCCCTTAAAAGAGCAGTTGGGGGATGATTTAGCCGTTGCCCCGTTACCGGGTACAGATTCAGGAAAACCTTCACCCTATGTGGAAACAGATGCTTTTGTGCTCAATGTTCATGCTACCGCTAAGCAAAAACGACTAGCCCTTGAGTTTGCTCAGTTTATGGCTCAACCCGATCAACAGCTGACGGTTATTTCTGGGCAAGAACATACCGTTACGCCGATTAATTTAAAGACAATTGTAGATGAGCGGTTGCTACCCAGGGTTCACGTATTTGCTGAATCCACTGAGACGGCTATTCCCTTTCCTGTTTCTGACGTCTATCGCCTTGATCGACTGCGATTTTATGGTGATCAGCTTTATACCCGAGTCATCCAAGGAACGGTTACTCCCTTTGAGGGAGTAAGTCAATTTTTTGATCAGATCAATACTCTGTCGCCTCAAGAAGACATTGTGGTCTCCACCTCCGCTGCCAGTGACGAGGTGCAAAAAGCTGTTTTGGTAGATGTGCAGCCAGATGCAGGGTATCTCCTAGAGTTACTGCGTATTCAATTCGAAGCTCTCAAGCGTTCTGTCGTTTTACTACAGTTACTTTTAGTCATTGCTGTTCTATCCAGCACCTGGTTATTAGCCCGTTTTCTTAACCGATGGCTCAAAACATTATTCAATTAATTCCGATCATTCCCAAACGCTTAAAATCAGCTCGCCAATTTCTGATTGGCACGGGGATGACGACGTTAGAATATTTGCTTTTCCCAGCCCTCTGCTGGTTAGGGTTGTGGGGGGTGGCGGAACTGTTTACAGCTTTTGCTCATAATCCTGCCAATCTAATTGAGACGTTCTGTTTACCTTTAGTTACCCTCTTCTTTATCTACAGGTTAGTTGCGTTATTGATCAACTTATTTGTAGGCAAAGATATCTACATTGTCCTGGTTAACCGCTTCTTACTACCGCTGTTTTTAACCTATACAGTTATTCAAATTTTGGGCCTATTTACCGACTTAACATTATTAGGAGATACTCAGCTATTTACAATTGCCCAAACAACCATAACGCTACGTAGCTTATTTATTGCATCCCTGGGGCTGTACTTCTGGTTTGCCGGTGTGAATGGTCTGGCTCAATGTATTCGGCAGGTGTTGCTTGACCGCCTACGAATTGACGAAGGGGCCTTGGATGCAACGTTAATTTTGTTCCGTTATTTTTTAATTGGACTGGGGTTATTTTTAGCTTTTAATGAACTGAATTTAGATTCAACTGCGATCGCAGCCATCTCCGGCGGCTTAGCCGTTGGCCTTGGCTTTGGCCTAAAGGATATCGTCGTCAATTTTATCAGCGGTATTGTCCTGTTATTTGAACGATCTATCCATCCCGGCGACATCATCGAAGTCGATAATTTGCTGGGACGGGTGGCTGAAATCAACCTGCGGGCCACCACCATTAAAACCAGTAATGAAATAGAAGTGGTTATTCCCAACCAGCTGTTTATGATGGGTAGCCTAAAGTCCTACACCCGTCGCAGCCGTAGGGCCAGGTTTAACTTTCCCATATCTATTTCTTGCGAATATGATCCTGAGTTTGTGATCGAGATTTTATTAGATGCTGTACGTCAGGATGCCAATGTTTTAAGGAGTTTAACCACCACCGTTACCGTCGCTGAGCTAGGCCAGAGCATTATCTATAACATGCGGGTGTGGACTAATGAACACCTTGATATCAGTACGATTCGGAGTAATCTCTATCGACAAATCATGCCCGCTTTAGCGAGTCATGGCATAGAGCCTGCCGCCCCTGGAGAGATTGCGATTTCTAAAGAGTTAACCGTGTCTCAACCCCACCCACCCCTATGGTCAGCGCCACAAGTGACACCTGTGGAAACCGCTGAGACACTGGTTATCAATAGGGCTGCTTCTGTAAGTGTGTCTGCAGCTATTGCTAACGAAAGTCAGGTCACTAAAACAAATAATAAGAAAGAACTGTCTCAGATTGAACTGGTTGAAGCAAGCTTTGAAAAAATTAAGCCCTATGCCAATGAATTTGTCGCTAGCTTTTATCAGTATCTTTTCCAAAAGAATCCCAAGCTACGGAGTCTATTTCGTAGAACAGATATGAAAAAAATGCATAAGAAGCTTTTGGATACTCTGATTCTTTTAGTGGAAACGTTGCGTAATCCAACGGCCCTTAGACCTGTTCTCAAAGAGCTAGGTGCGGCTCATAAAAGCTATGGTGTCATTGCTCAATACTACCCTGCTGTCTGCTCGGCTTTATTAGCCACGTTTCCTAAATATATCCCCCATGAGTGGACACCAGATGTTCAGCGAGCCTGGTCCGATACGTTTCAGGCGGTGACACAAATTATGTTGGAAGGGGCTGATGAAATGGATTAGCTCTATCGTGTACCAGATAACCTTCTCCCGATACGATGGATCACTTTTATAACTTTCTGGGCGACTTGTTTTGTATAAGCTGACTTTACCCATAGCAAAACACAGGTGATGGAACGCGTTTTCTGGCACCTATGTTATTCCGTTGAAAAGCCTGCCAAGTTTAAGCTAATAATAAGGAGAGAAGCATAGATGACGCCTAATCAAGAAGCGGTTGCTGGTGCCATTGCTGTTTTGTTATCAACGACACCTGAAGAGCACTTAGGTAAGTTATTGAAAGTATGTTTGGCAGCTAAAGTCGAAGGGGATGTAACCGCTAAATCGAAAGAGCTGTTTGGCAGAACAGAGGAGCTAGCTTATTGGTTGCATGAAGTGATCGCCGAGGATGAAAAATACACTTCAGATGAGTGGCTAGCTCTCGGTGATATGGAACTAAATGATGCAGAGGCATTTGTAGCAAAACTATTGCCTGAAATTGAGGCTCTTAGTTTATAAGCATTAAACTTAATATTTTTCAGATGCTGGATAACGCCCCTGGGTCATTGCTTAAATCACATAGTCAGTCTGTTGTCAGGTTAGTAGAAGTATCTGCAAGTGGTCTTCCAGACTCTAGTGAGTTGAGAAACTGGTGCTGGTGATTACCTCCACCTTTGAGAATGGAGAAATACCAGGGAATGGTAAACAGTTTTTAAAGTGGCTTAAGCAACAATCTCCTGGCACTCTGAACGGTCTGAGCTACTCTGTTCTGGGCATTGGCAGCCCGGTATATGAACAGTTTTGTGCGGCTGATGTGACTGTCCATAAAGCCCTTGCCAAAGCGGAGGCTAATGCCATTGTTCCACTACACAAAGGAGATGAGATTAAGGGTCAGGTCGCTTTGTAAACCCATAGTGTTGGGTTTGAACTAATGGGTTTAGTTTGCCGACTGTGTCCTAATAAATGATTGCATTGCGAGCACAACATCACTGACAGTTTGACGGCTGAACATGGAGATAAACCGATATTTTTTATTCGATCTGAGGCTGATTTCTAAGCAGTATTCAAACTGTCGCGCTCCTGATGGATTAAAGCTATTTCTAGTTTTTCGAATGACTTCTTTGACGGTGATGGATTGAATGTCATCCAGTGCGTACTGTTTAACCCGCGTGCCCAGCAGGGTATGGATCTGTCGCGTGTAGGAGTGATTGTCCTTATCTAAGGTGACTGTGCGCGATCGCAATCTAACATAGGTAAATAAAACACTGCTCAGGATAAAGGGCGATATCAGAACCAGTAACCCAGAAAACTGGCCTTGCCAGCGTGCGTGGACATTCTCTTCAAAGAAAAATGCAGCGTTATCCGACTGAAGTAAACGTTTAATTTCTTCAATGGCTTGGGGCTGAAATGTCTGAAATTTGGGTTTAAGCGGGTTGAGATCAGCAGCCATGGGCAACAGGGAACGGCTAGTTTAGAAACACCTGTTGTAAGGAACATGCGATCTCACCTCTTTTACGGATCGATCAGACGTCAGTAATTTTAATTGTGGGGCATTCAAGTTGTGGATATTTAAGCCGTTGAATAAGTCTATGAAAACTAGCAGGATGGATAAAAGCCGGTTCTTCTTTTTTGAAAGATAGGTTCTATGCTGCAGTTGAAATTGAAACCAAAGGAGACGCTGGCTTTAAACACGTCATAACCATATGGTGATTATGACTATTTAAGAATGCCAAAGGCTATTTTGGGAAAGACCTTTGGGCACCGCAGAGGAGCCTCAGTTCGTGCCAACTGTTGAAACCCTAATACCTTAGGCAACTAGACTGCTATTTGGATTACAGTCAATGCACCCAAACGTAGGATAATTGGGGAATTCGTTGACAATCAGGGTCTACCAACGGGTTCTACCATGGCAACAGCACAACCGCCTCGGCATAAACACATCGTTTTAACCTCCCATCCAGGCAACTCGGGTGAGGATTCTATCGAAATTAAGTGGGGGGCGGCAGACCCCAAGGAGCGGGGGCCGATTATTGCCACCCTAGGGAATCGAGCCCATCGCAATGTAATTGGGACCCATTCCGGTGGCTATGCGGTTTATCGGGCGTTGGCCATTGCCAGTGGCAGTCTAGAACAGGGCCATCGTGCCGACTTGACCAATACGGCACCGACGGTGTCCATTGGACCTTACCCCAGTTGGACCGAACCGGACAAAATTATTTCCCTGGACCCGTTTGGGACGCTGGATAATGAGCTGTTTGCAGGCCTACGGGCAGAGGGCTATGACATTCGGCCTTCCATCGCCATTACTAAGGCCCACATTAATATTCCAGAATTTCAGGAAGGGGTTAATCAAGGCCGCGTCAAAGTGGATGGCAAAATCCTTAAACCTGGCGGGGAACTGGTGGCCACTAAAGCTGCCATTGAGCCCGTGTGGCATCTGCCGGGAATTGCCAAGCGGTTTAGGGTAAAGGAAAGCGACCTGCGCCGTACTCTGTTTGAGCAAACCGGGGGAATGTTTCCTGAGCTGGTAACCCGTCCGGACCTGCAGGTGTTTTTACCCCCCATTGGCGGCCACACGGTCTATATTCTGGGAGATGTGGAGGCCATTACGGATCCAAATCGTCCGCTGGCCGTCAGGATTCACGATGAGTGTAATGGCTCCGATGTATTTGGCTCCGATATTTGCACCTGCCGTCCCTATTTAGTTCACGGCATCGAGGTGGCCCTGGAAACTGCCCAGGTCGGTGGGGCTGGGGTAATTATCTATTCCCGTAAGGAGGGACGTGCCCTGGGGGAAGTGACTAAGTTTTTGGTGTATAACGCCCGTAAACGTCAGGAAGGGGGCGATCGCGCCGATACTTACTTTACCCGGACTGAATGTGTGGCAGGGGTGCAGGATATGCGATTTCAGGAGCTGATGCCGGATGTGATGCACTGGCTAGGGATGACGCGCATTGACCAGTTTGTGTCCATGAGTAATCTAAAATACGATGCGGTCACCCAGTCAGGGATTGAAATTGTGGAGCGGATTTCCATTCCTGAGGAGTTAATTCCAGCGGATGCCCAGGTGGAAATCAAGGCGAAAAAGGCGGCGGGCTACTACACCGAAGGGGAGGTGCCGGATGAAACGGTGCTCACTCAAACCGTGGGTCGTCAGTATGACGATGTCTGAGGAGATGTCATGACACCAGCAGAACAGGTGGCCTATTTGCGCCAGCCCCAGGCAATTCGCGATCGCACCCACCAGCTTTTCCAACTGTGCCAGGCCAATCAGCTAGAGCACTTTAGCTGTAACCTGGCTCAACTGGACCCTGTTGCTGAGTATGTGGTGGAGACTACCCAGCAGCTCTACCCCGACTTTGATGTGCCGTTCCATAGCCGCTGGCGACATTTTGGGGCAGATCGATTAAAGCCCCCTTTAGTGCCGGACAGAGAGAGTCCGGGGGATTTAGAAGCCGCCAAAGCGCAGCTGGAGCTGGCCAT
>JBCCJR010000290.1:0-6932 GCA_039045805.1 Cyanobacteria bacterium P01_C01_bin.118 | reverse complement strand
TTCTTATTGGTGCGACATTTTACGAATCAGAAGTTGGTTCATCTGTTGTTCAGCAAGAGATTTATAAGAGCCCATGGTTTGGTGCGCTGATGTTTTTGTTAGCCGTCAATCTCAGTGTCTCCACCCTGCTACGCTATCCATGGAAAGGAGCTCGTAAAATCGGTTTTGCGATCGCTCACTGGGGACTGGTAATCATTATTGCCGGTTCAGCGGCGGTGATTCATCTTAGTGTGGAGGGAATGCTATTGGCTCGCACCGATGGTGGCCCCGTTAACACTTTGCGGGTAGAAGGAGACCTGTTGGAGGTTGCAAAATTAGGTCAAGCTCCTGAACAATCGTCCTTATTTATTAAAGATGATGGTTCAGTTTTCCCAAGTCATGTAAGTGATTTATCTTTGTTGGGATATACCAATCATGCTATAAAAACGGCAAATTTTACTGATGGTGCCGCCATTAACAATCCGGCTGTGCGACTTTCATTACACAGCGATCGTATGGGGCAAACGTTAGAGCGCTGGCTAGCTGTTGCACCAGCGTCTTACGACAGCATGGATATTGGTCCAGCTGAGCTACAAATTCAAAAGGTGCGCTCTAAACAGGAGCTGCAGCAAGCGTTATCTATTCCTTCTAAGGAGAATGTTGCACCGTGGGGGACATTAAAGATTACTCTCCCTAACCGGCAAGATACTCTCGATGTTAAATCTGATTTAAACCAGTCCATTGTTTTAGGAGATCTCCAAGTCACCATTCAGGATTTCTGGCCTGATTTTCGTCTGAATGGCAGTGGTCAGCCAGAAACCGTGACCCAGCAATTACGGAATCCAGCGGTACAGCTCCAGGTCACCCAGGATAATGTTGCGGAGCGTTGGTTTATCTTTGGCAAGCCTGAATTTGAGCCTATCCGTACTCAGATTTCTGGCGATATCCCCCTGAATATCAATCTCAGCTACAGCATTTCTGTCAATGCACAACCAGAGGCTTTCTTTAAAGTTGTTGTCGATGGGGATGAGAATCTTTACTACGCAGCCAAATCGTCTAAAGGGTTTAAGACTGGAGAACTAGAGCCAGGGCAAGCAGTCACTCCCGGTTGGGCTGATTTTGAGATTACCCTTAAAGACTATGTGTCACGGGCACAGGTGGATAGGAAGGTTGTTCCTCTACCTGAGGGAGCTGAGGGAGGAGAGCCTGCTCTTCAGATTGCCATTGAAAATGGCGATACTGCTTGGGTGCCGTGGGGTGAACCTACAATGCTGACAACGACACAGGGGGACTGGTATGTGTCTTTTAGTCCTAAAATCATGCAGCTACCGTTTGGGCTCAAGCTGAATGATTTTATTGTGGAACGCAATGAAGGTAGTGAGTCTGTGGCCATGTGGACCAGTCTAATTACCTTGATGGAGCCGAGCACGGGCGAGATATCTGAGCGCCGTGTGTGGATGAACCATCCCACCTGGTTTAGAGGCTGGAAAATTGCTCAAGCGTCTTGGAATCCAGGGGATCTGGCCCAGTCTACCCTACAAGTTAAAAGAGAACCTTGGTGGGTAACGGGGCTTACCTGGCTAGGATCCTCAATGGTGACCATGGGTGTTGCTGTAATGTTTTACGGTCGAGCCGTGGCTAAAAAACTCAAGTTTATTGGCAATCTTGTAGGGTTCGGTAAAGAGGATTTGTCCAGAGAAGACTTGACTACAGAAGAGACGGTCACGACTATTCCGATATTGAGCTTTTTCTCTAGCCGTTGAGAACGTCAATAGACTATTTTATAACGCGCGATTGCCGTTTTGATGGGCGGGCCGTGCTCACCCTACATAATTGATTACTGCTTCTAAACTACGATGAAAATTCTCAAATTTTTACTTGGGTTGTGTTTTGGACTGCTGCTGATTGGTATTCCTATCAGTCAGTTTCAGCCGTCTGCTCTAGATAGTTTGGAAACAATGACAGTGCAGCAGGGTGGGCGCAAGAAACCTCTGGACACCGTTGCTCAGGAAACCATTGCAAAAATCCATGGCAGTGCCTCATATCACCACGATGACATCAAAGAAAGTGCCATGGAGACATTTATGTCTTTGTGGCTCAACAATCGTAACTGGAATACAGAACCCTTTGTACTGGTCAGCTATCGTCCGCTCAAGGAGTTAGCAGGCCTGGATTTAGAGCAAAAACATTTTTCCTTTGAGACGTTGATGAGAAATCAACCTCTGGGAGAGTTAGTACGCTTTGCCCATCGTAAGCAGCTGGATGAAGAGGATTTGACTCGAGATGAGCGGGAGGCGCTCACCATCGAAGATCGGTTACAGCTGATGTTAAGTACGGTTAGTGATGATGCGATCGCAATCGTTCCCCATCCCGACGACATCAAAGGCAAATGGGTCGGCATTGGCGAAGCGCAAACACTCTATGATGCAGAATCTGTTGCCCCCCTGCTAGCCAATTTCGCCATTATTAAGCAAACAATTTTGTCGGGTACTGACCACTTACCGATGTTGGCCCCTTTAGCGACGTCGCTCAGAGAAGGCTTGGCTAGCCTTAGCCCCAATGTCTACCCAACAGATGGCATCATGCGACGCGAGGTTTTCTTTAACCACTTCCATCCCTTCGCTAGAGCCTGGCAGCTTTACGCCATCGCTTTTGTACTGATGCTAGTAGCGCTATGGGTGCAGCCATTTAATCTTTACTGGACAGCCATTGGCACTTTTGTGGCCGGGGTAGCCGTGCAGAGTTACGGCTTCTGGTTAAGAATGCAGATTGCTGGTCGTCCACCGGTGACCAACATGTACGAATCAGTCGTCTGGGTTGGGTTTGGCATTGCTGCCATTGCCTTGATGTTTGAGTTGCTGCATCGGTCCAAGTACTATCTACTGGCTGCTGCCCCCCTGTCGGTTGTGTGCTTAATTTTGGCCGATAGCCTACCGGCAGTTTTAGACCCAAGTATCTCACCTCTGGTGCCTGTACTGCGGGACAACTTCTGGCTAAGCATCCATGTACCCACCATTGCCCTGAGTTATGCCAGCTTTGCTCTGGCCCTGGGCTTGGGTCACGTTGCTCTCGGTAGTTACTTATTTACTCCAGATGCCAAGGCACGCATTAAGCTCCTATCCCAGCTGAACTACCGTGTCCTGCAGGTGGGTGTACTGCTACTGACTGCAGGTATTATTCTCGGCGGTATTTGGGCTCACTTCTCCTGGGGGCGTTTCTGGGGTTGGGATCCTAAAGAAACATGGGCCTTAATTGCTCTACTGTGCTATCTGGTGCCACTCCACGGTCGTCTAGTGGGCTGGATTGGCAACTTTGGCATCAGCGTCGCCAGCGTTGTTGCGTTTAATGCCGTTTTAATGGCCTGGTATGGTGTCAACTTTGTGCTGGGTACAGGACTACATAGCTACGGTTTTGGTACCGGTGGTTCTGAAATGATGATTGCGGGTGTAGTCGGTCTGGATTTACTGTTTGTATTGGTCACGGCTATTCGACACCAGGGCTATTTAAACAGCCTATTTACCACTGACACAGAATCTGGCCCAGTGATTAGATCCAATCCGTCGGGTAACTAAATAGTCTCTGGGACTGTGAACCGATCCCCTCAGTGCGTATGAGGCTATGATCGACGGCGACTTAATCCTGGTTAAAGCAGCTTAATAATTCGGCAAGCCTAAGATTTAGCCTCCAAATACTTACAAGATTAACGGGGTAAGACTGTATACTCTTATCCCGTTAATCTTGCTCAATGAAGAGTGCTCTCCAGCAAGACATCCTAGTACTTGCAATGGCCAAGGTTTAATATGGGCCTACTTGGCTTTACAGATAACTTGTGAAAACTATCGTTCATTGGATTGAGCACTACGGCCTACGTTCCACCCCAAAAAACCAGCGTATCTGGCTAGCAGCAAGCCTATTCTTTGCCATGCTCTATGGCATTCTATTCTGGCGAATTGCCTTTGCAGCACCTTATGCTATCCAGGACGATGCCCGACAGCATGTGTTTTGGATGTGGCGCTATGTTGATCCAAGCCTGTTTCCCAATGATCTGATGGCCGACTATTTTCAGTCTGTGGCACCATTAGGCTATAAAGCCTTATATCGTTTCGCAGCATTAATAGGAATTAACCCCTTTATATTTAACAAACTCCTGCCTCCGCTCATTTGCTTAACAGGAACCGCTTATACATTTTATTTAGCTTTAGCCATCATTCCGGTGCCGCTCATAGCGTTTGTCAATACCCTCATTCTCAACCAATCACTTTGGATGTGGGATGAAGTTGCATCAGGAACACCCAAAGGATTTAGTGTGTTGCTGGTGATAGTCTTTTTGTTTTATGTTGCTCGGCGTAACCTTTGGGGATGTGTGATTGCCATTGGCTTACAAGGTTTTTTCTACCCACACCTGGTGTTTATATCAGTTTTAGTCCTGGCTCTAAGGATGGTATGGCCAGGTTCTGATAAAAAACAGCAATTGAAATTCTTGATTGTTGGTACCGCGATCGCAATACTGGTGCTGTTACCCTATGCTTTAGAAACTTCACCGTATGGCCCCGTTGTCAGCCTGGAGCAGGCCAAAACCATGGCAGAGTTCCAAGAAGGTGGCCGTAATGCCTTTTTCCGTAATAAATGGTGGAAATTTTGGCTATTCTCAAGCCGCAGCGGGTTCTTCCCTCCCATTGTTCCTACTACAACCGTCCTGTCATTACTATTGCCGCTGTTACTATGGTTACGACCACCACTGCTAAAGAAAATCAACAATAATAGAGTACTCCTTCTCCAGGTGGGATTGGCAGGAATTCTCATGTTTTTGGCATCCCATGCCACTCTGTTTTGGCTCCACTTGCCTAGCCGATATAGCCGCCATGTGATCAAAGTTATCGTTGCCTTAGCGGCTGCCATGGTTTTGATAACATTGTTAGATAGCGGACTCAGGAGACTCTGTAAAACACCCTTCAGCCCCTGGAAACAGATCACTGCCCTGGCGATGATTGCAGGTTTCACCATAGTCTCGGTTGGTTATCCTTTACTCCTCAAGAGTTTTCTTAATGTTGTATACATTACGTCAAATCGCACAGTTCTCTATGATTATATAAAACAACAACCACACGATATTCGCATTGCTTCCCTCGCTAATGAAGCAGAAAATATTCCTGCCTTTACAGGGCGCTCTGTCATGGTTAGCCAGGGTCATAGTTTGGCCTATCACCAAGGGTATTATCAACAAATTCGCCAGCGGCTCCTGGACTTGATCAAAGCCCAGTACAGCCCTGAGCTATCCGTCCTCCAAGCAGTTATCAATGACTATGGCATCGATTTTTGGCTCATAGATGAGAAATCCTTTAATCCAGCAGAACTACCCCATATGTGGCTACGACAATTTGAACCAGAATGGACTCAGGCCATCACGCAATTACAGCAGCAGCCACCAGCCCTACAGCTCCTACAGCCAGAATGTACAGCTATCAGTGATCAGGGGAAAGTTCTGATCTCAGCCCCTTGTCTTTTAGCTGCCAAGAGTTAACCTGTACTAGGTTACTCCTCCTCTTCACAGCCCTCAGCAAACACCTCACCATTGGGCAGCGTTGCACCACAGAGTCTAGCCTCAGCTAAATCCTCATCGGCGATAGTAGCTCCCGTAAGATTAGCGCCAAAGCCACATCATTAAAATTGGCACCGGTTAAAACCGTTTCTCGTAAGTTAGCATCCGATAGTACAGCATCATCTAGATCTGCCATAGTAAGCGTGCTCCCCCTGAGATTGGCTCCCCGCAGATTGGCATAGAGACGGAAACGCTGCAGTCCTAAAAAAGGAATAAATCCTGTAGAGGTAAATTCTGTGAGATCGGCTTCACTCAGATCTACATTTACAAGATAGGCTCCCGTCAAATTAGCCCCGTCCAGCTTAGCCTTAATCATCGTAGTATCTTGCAGATTCGCTAAGGGTAGACTGGCAGCATGTAAATCTACGGCATCCATCCTAGCGCTGGCCAAATTAGCCAACCCTAGCTTGGCTCGACTCAGGTCAGTTTCTGTCAGATTTGCCCCAATCAAGTCTGCACCTACTAAGTAAGCTCCCGATAAATCGGCATTTGCAAGGTTTGCCCCAGAGAGGTTAGAGCCTTCTAAATTGGCTTTATCCAAGTCTAATCCACTTAAATCTGCATTACTTAGATCGCAACGGATACAGGAATTAGTCTCCATCAGCTGTTGGACTGGATTCTCAACAGAGACTGTAGGCTCTGTCAATATCGTTTTAATAGCGGCAATATCCCTTGTGGCCAGCTGTTCTAACAAAAAAGCTCCAAATTCTTCAGTAGACGTAATCCGCAAAATATTGCTGCGATGGTCATCACTATCAGGAGCATCTAAAAAGTGAATCGCAATTTCAGCAAAGTCTTCCTTACCCCGTCCTTCTCGCTCATCGCCATCGCCTGGTACATAATCACGTTCAAAGCCTTTATACTCAGCTTCATTACGTTGAATATAGAGATTGCCACCGACTAAAAACGCAGTAGCATCCACTTCTCGATCCCAAATATTCATCAAAGCTTATATATAGGGTGCTGAATTCAAAACCAATCAGGGTCTTCTCTTAAAGCCACAGCAACCTGGTTAGCCTGTGATCGTACCAGTCAGCGGCGAGCTTGCACTGGCATAGGCTTTCACAGGAATACGTCCGGATAAGTAAGCCAATCGCCCAGCGACCGTAGCCAGTCCCATTGCACGCCCCATTCTCACAGGGTCCTGAGCCTTGGCAATAGCAGTATTAATCAACAACGCATCTGCCCCCATTTCCATAGACTCAGACGCTTCACTAGGGCTACCAATCCCCGCATCCACCACCACAGGAATCTTGGCATTCTCCACAATAATTTTAATATTGGCCGCATTCCGTACTCCCTGTCCTGAACCAATGGGAGACCCCAAAGGCATGACCGTAGCACAGCCAGCCTC
>JBCCJR010000289.1:0-6938 GCA_039045805.1 Cyanobacteria bacterium P01_C01_bin.118 | reverse complement strand
GCCGCGATCGCATTACCCCTGATCGCAGCCACCGCTGCCCAGGCCGCCAGTGAGATGAGATTGGCTCTGGGTTTCTCCTCCACTCAAATCAGTGGCCAAACTGTCGGGTCCTACGGTTTAGCTAACATTGCCAGCCGCGACAGCAGTGGTGAATTTTGTTTGGGCTATGCTGACCGTGCTCCAGACCATGTTTTGACTCTGGAGCAAGACTTTTCTCAACTGACCATTGCGGTAAACAGTGGCGGTTCAGATACTACATTGTTAATTCAAGGCCCTGGTGGCACAGTGCGTTGCAATGACAATGCTAGTCGCCAAAGTCGCGATGCGGCGATTCAAGCGCCCTTTGCTAAAGGTACCCATAAAGTATGGGTCGGGGCCTATGAGCAGGAAGGCCGCCATCGTTATAACTTGACAATTAGCGAATAACTGTTGACCTGTGGGGACATTGCGTGCACCTAAACCTTGATAAATAGGGCTCGATAGACTGGTTTACCCTGTTCCAGGGTGACCCGCTCACGATCTGTTTGGGCAGCTAGAGGGTTATCTGCTAACCATGGACCGGTGGTGCCCGATGGGGAGGGCTCAGGCGGCTTAAAGGACCGGCTAAATTGAGGATTAGTGCCAAACACTTGTACCATATCCAGCGCTACTGACTCGATATCGGACTGGAGCCAAACCCATGCTCCAGCAAGCATATAGTCCGCTAGCACCGCCACCAGTTCAGGTTGGACCACCCGTCGCTTTTGGTGACGTTTTTTGAACCAGGGATCGGGAAATTGAATACTCACACGCTGGGGTGGATGTGGCAAACTGGCTAACAGGGGTCTTAGGGAGTTGTTGGCATTACAAAATAGACTATGTAGATTGGTCAGACCCAACTGGTCACGATGTTTGAGACATTGCTCTACCAGCGGCTCGCGAATTTCTAGGCCCAGAAAGTTCCAGTCGGGACAAAGCTGGGCCATATCGCTGATGAAATAGCCCTTGGCACAGCCGATGTCTATGTGTAACGGTTGCTCTGGCCGGGCAAAAACATCGGCCCAAGGGGGGGGCGTCACGGGTGTTGCGTAGCGGATATTAAGGGGGTTAACGTGCTGGCGCACACGGGACATGGTCGAAAAAGGCGATGATGGTATTAGCCTATCTACCCTACCAACTCCTATGGCGCTTTTGGCTCGTTTTGCGGTGGTTAGCGACCTCCATATTGCTTTACCCCATACCGTATGGGATTCTCCGAACCGATTCCATCTGGTGGAGGTAAGTATTCCAGCCTTTGAGCAGATTTTGGATCACCTGGAGCGGGTGGCCATTGATTTTTTACTGCTGCCTGGGGATTTGGTCCAGCATGGTGAGCGGGAAAACCATCAATGGCTGGTCCAGCGGTTGGAACAGCTACCGTTTCCAGTGTATGTGGTGCCGGGTAACCATGATGTGGTGCGCTATGGGGGGTGCGATCGCACCGTCTCCCTAGATGAGTTCACCCAGCTCTACCAAGGCTTTGGCTATAGCAATCCTGAGCAGCCTTACTACCACCATCAAATTTTAGATGGAATAAATCTAATTGGGCTTAACTCCAATGGATTTGAACCCAATGGAGAGCCCTTTTATAGCGGCAGTCTGGACCCAGACCAGCTCCACTGGCTCGACCAGCAGCTGGCTCAGCAGGAGGATCAGCTTACCCTGGTCATGCTCCACCACAACGTCCTGGAACATCTACCGCGTCAGTCTCGTAGCCCTATGGGGCAGCGCTATATGGTCAAAAATGCCCAGGAGCTCATCCAGCGACTGCAGGCGGCAGGGGTGCCTCTGATGCTTACAGGACATCTGCATGTGCAGGATGTAGCCCAGGCCGACCAGCTCTACGAAATTACCACTGGCTCCCTGGTCAGCTATCCCCACCCGTATCGTATTTGTGAGCTGACTCAAACGGACGGTGGCCACCGTTTAGATATCGCCTCCCACCGCATCGAGGCCGTTCCCGACTGGCCCACCTTGCAGGTCACCTCCCAGGAGTGGATGGCGGAGCGATCGTTTCCCTTTATGATGAAATTGCTCACCGGTAAGCCCTTAGATCTGCCCCCAGCAGAGGCAGAACGCTATGCCCCACTAATGCGTGATTTTTGGGCCACCATTGCAGCGGGTGATGCCTGGTTTGACTATCCTGAACTACCGGACAAACTGCAGCGCTACTGTCAATGCTTTAGTGCCATTGATGCTGATGGACGCCCCCACTACATCGACAATAACGCTACCTTGTGGCTCCAGTCTCCACGTCGGGTGGTGGCAACTGCGTTTTAGCAATCCTTTAAAAGTGAAACCCCGCTCCTATCAGGACCGGGGAAATTGCCAAGTTAGTTTTAATGATTAATGCACCGAGCATTTTTTAGCCACTACTACTCTAACAAGGGATTCCCTTTAAAGACATAGTCCATTTAGTCAGTCCAATCTTGACAGAACGAATTATGGACCATAGACGTCTTTAAAGTCAGCTTTTAGCCATAATCGCGAAAAACGGCTTGACAGCTATTCTGTCGTTACGGACAGGTTCCACTATGGTTACCCAGACTTTTCCCGTGCTATGCAAATCAAATCTATCCATCACATCGCTATCATTTGCTCAAACTATGAGCGATCCAAACACTTTTACGTTGATATTCTTGGTGCCGATATTCTTTGCGAAACCTGGAGAGAGGCTAGACGGTCCCATAAGCTCGATTTACAGATAGGGAGTGCCCAGATCGAACTGTTTTCATTTCCAGAACCACCGGCTCGTCCCACTCGACCGGAAGCCTGTGGGCTGAGACACCTGGCTCTGGCGGTGGAAAATCTGGACTACAACATTGACCATTTGAAAAGCCATGGAGTGGCGGTGGAACCGGTGCGACTAGATGAACTCACCGGTAAACGGTTTACATTTTTTCAAGACCCTGATGGATTACCGCTAGAACTTTATGAAGTCTGATGACTCTAGCGAATGAATTTAGCAGTCTGCTATAAAACGCACGTATATCAATACTTTGGCCAGCATGAACCGCCTGATTGTGACACGAAACTTAAAAATATGTGATTTCACGCACGGATATTGCCCCTAGTCAGAAGTAGAGTTAGGACATATAAGAAAACACTATTTCTAAATCGCCTGACCTCAAGGGGCTGAGTTCTTTTTTAGGCAAGGCTGCTCTGGGGCTAGGGCTTCTATTATGGCAAAGGGGCAATGACCTTAATGGTCATTGCCCCTTTGCTGTTAAACGGCTAATAGGAAATCCTGACGGATAGCAGCCGATCAGGTGCTGGACTTAAAGCGCCGTTTACGCCGACGGGCGATCGCCTTGCGTTTAGCTTTTTTAATAGGGGTTTCAAAATAACGTTTCTTTTTTATATCTGAAAAGATATCGGCCCTCGATACTTGACGCTTAAAGCGACGTAATGCTGACTCAATACCCTCGTTTTCACCAACTATGAGGGTGTTTGCTCCAGGTTATAAATCTCTTGCATCTCTAATAAAACAGACAGCGGTCGGTCCTTACGCTGTCTGTTTGTTATGGTGTTGGAGAAGCTTAAAGAGAGGAATAAAAACAGAACGGTTTGCCGTTATTGTTCACTCTTCTGTTTCTGTTGATGGGTCTGGCTGTGCTTCTACTTCTGCTCTGATGGCTTCTGCTTGGGCGGCATAGTCTTCGGCCTGGTCGAGATTATTTTGAGCTTGATGTACCTGCGCTAATAAACTCAAGGATTCATATTCTCCCAACCGATCATCAATGGATTTAGCGATGGATAAGGCTTGTTCAAAATGGCCTTGGGCTTTGGGATAATCCTGAATTTGGACGCTGGCAAATCCTAAACCAGACTGACCCCATCGTTGAAATGCTGGCTGGTTACGTTCTGCAGCCAGGGTGGCGAGTTCATCAAAGGATGCGATCGCATCCGCAGAGCGACCACTGTCTAGATATGCCGACCCCAACCATAACAGCGACTGTAGTTCTGCCCCGACGGCTCCCGATTCGCGGCTCAGGGTTAATCGACGTTGATAAAAATCAATCGCCGTATCTACCTCTTCTTTATCGTAGTGAGCCAGGGCTAATACATACAGCGCTGTAAACTGAACTTCTAGCAGGTTTTGCTCCTCAGCAATTTCCAGGGCCTGATTTTGCAGCTCAATGGCTTTGTCCACATTGGACAGTCGGTATTGAGCCACCCCTTGATTACTCAGGGCCACTGCCCGTCCTTGCTCCGTACCTAGCTCAGTGGATACCGTCAGCGCATCCTCCGCTACCACCAATGCCGTTTCGTATTCATCTAATGCCAGCAGCGAAGCCGTGGCTACATTTAAAGAACTGAGTAACACTCGGCCATCTCGTTCTGACTGAGCTACTGGGATGGCCAACTGGGCCGCATTTAAGGCCAAGGGATATTCACCAATGGCTTCATATGTGGTGGCCAGCACATGCAAAGCATCTAACTTACCAGCATCAAACTCAATAGTCTCCGATAGCTGAAGCGCATTCTGACTGTAGTTGACGGCATCGGGCAAGTTGCCCTGTAGCTGTGCTGATCGCCCCAATACATTGAGCGCCACCACCGTAGACTGGGGGTCATCGACATTTTCTAATGCCGTAATTGCCTGCTGGCCATAGTCAGACGCCTGGTCGTAGTCCCCTTGATTGAGGGTAATGACCGACAGCATGGTTAGGGTAAATGACTGCTGTGGCAGGTTCTCATTAGTTTGGGCGGCTGTCAGTGCCTGCTCGAGAGTAGCTCTGGCCTCAGCTGCGTTATTGCCTTCATACTGACGTAGTCCCTCAACAATCAGCTGGTCCACTTCGTCCAGCGGTTGGCCCTCGGGAGCGGGTGTACTCTCCTCAGTACTAGCAGCCTCCTCGCCTTCGGGGTCGAGAGCTTCGGCAGGGGAACTGGCCTGGGCTACTAAATTAGATGAATCTGCCCAACCCGACTGAACGGATAAGGTCAGTAGCAGACTAGCAATCCCTAATGGCAGCAAGCGAAGCAACATAATTGTAGAAAACCAACACCAGAACCCATACACACTAGCAGTAAATTAAACAGATGACGTCCTGGACTAGGCCGATTTTTTGAGTTTGGAAGTTGGAAGTCGGAGGTCGGAATTTGGAGATCCGGAGGTCGGAGGTCGGAGGTCGGAATTTGGAGTACTTTTTGAGAAGAGCAAAGCCCTAGGGAACTAGTTCCCCTTCTGAATTCCGAATTCCTCCTTCCGAATTCACTCTTTGCCTGGATTTACCAGTTCAAGTTGATGCTTTTCTACCGCAGCCACTGTAGGACTGTTTCTTTAAGTTGTCCTAAGTCTCGATAGAACTCTTGTTTTACAAACTGACCGAGGGCGTCAAATGGGCTAAAGGATTGACCCGTTTGCCAGCGGATGTCTTGGGCAATGGGGGTGGTATGGGTCCCTTTGAGAACTTGAATTGCCGTCATCTGAGGGAACCGCTGATATAGGACATCGCTAAGGGGATAGGTTTGGTCGATGGTATCTTTGCGAAATTTGATCAGTAAATTACGACCCACTGTGTAGCGATCGCGGACTAACTCCAGGGTCTGTTCTGGACTTGGGGTAAATTCAAGGTCAAAATCAGGGGCAAACTGCACAAACTGTTCCAGCAATGGAATGGATTTGCGGGCAGGGTAGTTGTTAAAGGAGATCAAAATATTGCCAGCTCGGTCCACCTGGTGGAGGCTGGAGATTAGAAGATGGACTTTGCAGCCCATGCTGTGACCGATGCCGTAGATGGGCAAGTAGCGATCGCCGATGTGCTGACGCCGCAGGTAGATCATGGCCTGGTCAAAGGTGGTGAGGACCTCGGTTGCGATCGCGCTATGGTCAAATGTATTGATAAACGGTGTTGCGACAATGGCATACCCCTGCTGGTAGAGGTTTTCCAATAGCCAGCCATAGGTAACACTGGGAGCCGCCGCCACAAACGCCCCCCCCAAAAAATGAATAATTCCCACTGGATTTGGCGGTACCAATAACCAGTTACCTGCCACCTCTTTCCAGTCCATATACGAGTCGCCCTCAATATCCTGATTTATCCTAAATGAATTTAGCTGAACAGGTAATTCGGTCTTCTGCCCTTGGCAGCTGCGGGGGAGGAGCCCCATATTCCGTAATATTTCTAAAATCCATTGCCCCGATTAAAGCTGCTATGTTAGGCTTGTAAACCATTAAGGACGTATAGCTCAGTTGGTTAGAGCGCATCGTTGACATCGATGAGGTCCGCCGTTCGAGTCGGCGTACGTCCATTCTCTGAAATTATTGATATTGAGGTGAATCTGAGCGACGAGGAAACTCTTCTGGAGCGTCCTGAGTTGTATCAGATTCGATAAATTTTCACCAAAAACATAAGATATTGGTGCAAGATTGGTGCAAAAAATATGGCAGTCCGGTCTAAAGCAAAAGCAAGTACCATAGTCATTCTGCAGCGCAATGGCTATTATCGTTGCGCTGGTCGTGGCAGGGAAAACGGTACCAATTCAGTTTGGGCCTGATTGACGAGTCCATTGGGCGGGCCGCAGCAGAGATGAAAGCCTGGCAAACTGAGCGCACCACTCTATTATTTCGGGATTATCTGCTGACTCAGATTTCTCCCATTAGTGCAGCGGAATACTTCTCAGCGATCAATGCCGCCTGGGAGTGAGGCATTGCGGCAGGACTGCTCAAGGAAAATCCATGGAAGACAATGATTTCGGCATTTAAAGTGCCGCCTATTGAGTCGCCCCAACCCTTTACTCTGGATGAAATCCGAGCCATTATCGGCACCATGGACGAATCAAGGGCCTATCGGTACTATACGCCCCTGATTCGTTTTCTCTTTGGGATGCTGTCGCACTATTGTTCTCTGTAGAAATCTAAACAAGGTATATAGGATTACTTGCATCGCTCTAAATTTTATAGGGTTGGCAAG
>JBCCJR010000288.1:0-6952 GCA_039045805.1 Cyanobacteria bacterium P01_C01_bin.118 | reverse complement strand
TCCCGTTGTAATCAGCACTGGCATCCCTGCCGTCTTGAGTTGTTCCAGGGTTATCAACAAAGCATCATTAAACTCACCAAACTGGGTCAGGGTGCCGTCCATATCGGTCGCTACCAGACGAGTCTGGGCCAACGCCTGACGCCCCTGGTCTGTAGTCAGGGACTGTAAACGGTTTGCGGCCATGGTTTCTCACGGTTCAAGTTCATGCCCATAGTGCCAGACGAGCGCTAGATTTTGATTAAGGAATTCCCCCGAAATCAAGAAACTGATATACGTTAGAGGCCAGTTCTTGACGGTTCTAAAAAAATCGCTCAGACTCTCAATGCAGATAACGGGTGCTGTGGTCAAAGACGGCTTATATCAGTCCCGCTGTTAAGGTAAATCCTCGTTGTTCTCGTGAGCTATGCCATCCCTCGTCCCTGATCAGCGCAACTACTACTATCTTTTAGAGGCCGAACGTGCTGGAATCCACAAGCCGATTCTGGCGGGTCTCTATGCAGTACACCAATCGCCACGGTTGATGGATGGTGAAACGGGCCTTGGGATAGCGGCTGCTAATAAAGTCCCAGTGGATCGGGTCAATACATTGCCTGAACAGGTGCAGTACGCTGCTAATACCCTTCGCAGCTTGACCAGTACCCTCACTGCTGATGGCTGGAATGGAGGTGATTTATGGGATGGTGCCAAGGGCCGCTACAGCGATCGCTTTATTGAGCGGATTGCAGAGGGCTATATGCCATCCCCAGCTGATGAGAATTCCGCCCGCCTGGAAAGCTGCAATGCAGAAAAACTGTTGGCTGCTTATCTCGAAGATATCGACTATGACTACGGTGCCCAGGAACTCCCCCATAATCTATCCGAACTGGATGATGAACTGCTGGCCTTTGCCGATCGCATTGCCCCGAACTACGGGCGTCTGGACTTTCAGCGGGAGGCGTTGCTAGAAGTCGCTCGAATTTGGCGCAAGTTGGACACCCATGAGGCCACCATCAGAGCAATGAATGTGGCCATAAATAATGATGTGGCGGATGAGGTCGCGCTAGATAAAGCCTTGACGGACTTTATGCGACAGGTATCTCGGTTTTACTCTGGGTACCCCCACCAGCGCGAAGCCCTCCTGCGTTTAACTCAGCTATGGCGGCAGTTAGACTCCCGCGAAGAGGCCATTGACTGGTTGGAAACCAGCGATCCCCGAGCAAACGAAACCAATCTACAAATTGTCGATCCGGCCCTGATGGCGTTTGTTCAACGTATTCCTGATAACTATAAAGGGGATGGTTACAGCCGCTTTGCCCTGACTGAAACCTATCGCACCTGGAAGGGACTGGACTCGCGTCCCACCGCCCTGAGCGAATTGGGGGCTACTCCCCAGTTTCTCAATGCCAATAAGGACAACCCTACGGCCCTGGCTGAGGCGGCAAAACGTGTGGACGAGGCCTTGCTTACCTTTGTGGAGGGGATTCCCCAAGCCTATAAAGAAATCGAAGAACAGCGGGAAGCGTTGATTCGTCTGGTGCAAATCTGGCGCAAGTTAGACCGTCGGATAGATGCCATTCAGTCCTTGTTTGACGATGTTAGAAGCATGACTCGGGCCAACCGTGATTCTATTGAGGCTCCTCCGACGCCAAAACCAGCTCCTTTGCCTGCACGCCCCGGTCGCTGGACACCTTACAACATTCAGCTAGGAGCTTCTATCATTGTCAATGGTAACTTTACCTGGTCCGAAGCCACTCGTGGGGGGACACGTATGCCTCCCAATCAGGCTACGGTAGATGCTATTGTGCGAATTGCTACACTGGCTCAGCAGGCCCGAGATCGTCTAGGTCGTCCCTTTCACATCACCAGCTGGTATCGTCCAGCCGATATCAATCGCCAGGTGGGCGGTGCTTCCAATAGCCGTCATATTGTTGGGGATGCCATTGACTTTTATGTGGATGGTTTATCAGGTAACCAAATTTATTGGGCATTGGATCCCTGGTGGCCAGGGGGCTTAGGTCGTTATACTCGCTTTCCTAGTTTGGGTCATTTAGACGCTCGGGGATACCGCGCACGATGGCGTCACTAATTGCACCTAAGACCATCGAAAATTTACAGAGGTTTTATATAGCTTTAGATATATCCTCTTAGTCCGGAAATAACCGGCCAGGGCATGCTAAATGTAATCGGATAGCACTATTCCTTAGCTATGTCTAACACTGTTATTGAGCTCAATCCTTTGTTGGCTCAAGCTCCGGCTGCAACTCCCCAGCCCAAGAACCCATGGATGTATACATCGATAGGGTTGGGCGTACTTTTGCTGATTTTAGGCGTTGTTTCTCAATTTCAGTATGCTCGAGTACGAAAGAAACTCAAGTTTGAAGTCTATAAAAATAAAGAACTCCACAAACGGGTTAAATTAGCGCTGACCACCATCAGTAAGATGGAAAAAAATCCAGACTTGGTGCATTCTCGTGATTTCAACCTGGATTATCTCAGAATGCGGATGGAGGAAACTCACTTCCATGCATCTGTAGTCAATCAGCTTAAAGTCAAGGTAAAACAGCGAGTCACTCTAGCATTGCGCCCCCAACAGGCCCAGGAAGGTTTGGTGGGGATTGCGTCCGGTTCTAAACCCAGGGCTCTGGATCAAATCTTTGATGTGGAATACTTGACGGTTCAAGAGTCCCAAAAAAAGAAACGGGTATTGTTCCGTATTCAAATTAAGTTGGTCAAACTGCCCACCCAGGCAACGTCGATTACGGTACAGGAAATTATCGACTGTATTGAGAACTTCCTGAGCCCGGAACGAGACGAGAAATTTTGGCAGCCTACCTTGCTGGGTCGTCTGGCGACCATGCATTGGGATCAAAAGGCAAAGCCTACCCCGCTGCTGGTGCTTGAACAAACCAGTGAAGGGGTGAACGTTACCTTACGTAGTCGCAGTACCCGAGTGGCCCTTTAAGCTTGCTGACGGGCTCTACGGTAGCAACACCAGGTCTCCGCTGGGTTTAGTACCGTAGGGCTGACTGGTGGTGCTAGAGAAAGGGGGCATGACTTGTTCAGCGACCTCCTGCATGTCTATGTCAACGGCTTCCCCGAGCCGCTGGCGTAGATCAGGCATAACGGCCAGGGCACGGGTCCAATCAGGAATCTCGGTGCCGGTGGGATCTGCTAGATATTCCTCTCCGGCTTTGATAATTACTTCTTCGAACCGTTCCAGGGTATTTTCTTCCTTGTGCCGGTCGTAGAGTAAGCCATTGAACCGAGCGTCGACATAGTATTGTCTGGCTAAATCCTGAGCCTCACGTCGGAACTTGATTCGTAGAGATCGCAGCTGGTCTCTGCCAATTACTACCTGTTCAGTTTCAGTTAGAGTGCGCAACAGGGAGTGCAAAATATCTCGACACATCTTTTGTAGACCCTGGCCAGTAGATTGCCCCACAGCTTGATGTTTGTGGTCAAAGGTGCCCAGATCGACCTGAGCGATTCGCTTGAGGGCGACATTACGATAAACCTCTGCTAGCAGACCTACTTCCAACCCCCAGTTGGCAGGAATGCGGGTGGTTAATGCTAGATCGCTGGTGAGGGCAAACTCCCCTGACAGCGGATATCGATAGGCTGACAGATAAGAAATATAGTCTCGATGACCCCAAACATCCATCAGCGAATGTAAAAGAGGGGCAACGAACAGGCGGGTAACACGGCCATTAATCTTGCGAGGCTCGCTGCTGATGCGGGCATAGTAGGCTTTGGTAAAAGCAAAGCCAAACTCAGGCTCTAGAATCGGAAACAGCAGCTTTAGGGGATAGGTGTGGTCGTAGGTGATGATATCGGCATCATGGAGTGCGATCGCACCTGCATGCAGGGTGGCTAAGCCCAAACCCAGCCATACTGCTCGACCTTTGCCGCGATGGGCCAGGATATCTAACCCCTGGTCTTGGAGCTCCTGGAGTAGGGCAATGACCCGTGGTCCGTTTTCCCAAATAATGTGGGTTTTCTGCGGTAGTGGCCGAAAAAAATCAACTGCTTTAGCATATTGCTCCGCCGTCTCTGCATAGAGGCTAACGATGACGGTATTAACAAAGCTACACCGCTTAAGATGATCGCGAATCAGCTTTAAAGCTGGGCGCTCCAGTTCTTCATACAAGGATGGAATCAAAACAGCGGTTGGAGTATCGCTGGTCAGTTCACATGCACGCTCCTCCAGTCGCGATAAATCACCACCAAAATCGTGAATTGTCGTGATTCGTTCCTGCTTGTAATCCATTAGCTCCTAGACACCCATTAGCGTTCAGACACATCATATGGAAAATACTAGGCAAATAGTGTCCTTAACGCTACAGCAGACTTTGGTCAAAACCTATAACTATCCTCAGTAGCTCTTAAGTTATAAGCATTTAAGCCCACCGATATTTTGAAAACATCGGTGGGCTTAAACGAAAGAAGTAAACACCTATGGCCTAGCGCAGCCAGTTTTTAAGTCGAGAGGCGACTTGAGGTCGGCGTAGCTTACGCATAGCCTTTGTCTGAATCTGCCGTACTCGCTCCCGAGATAGGTTAAAAATGCCACCGACTTCTTCCAGCGTGTGGGGTTCGCCAGTCGTTAAACCGTAGCGAAGGGAAATGATGTCCTTTTCGCGCTCAGTAAGCACTTCAGTTAACACGTCAGAAATCTCCTGACGCATCATCGACTCGTTCATCCGAGACTCGGGAGAAAGGGTACTGCCATCTTCCAGCAGTTCCATCAGTTCCGTGTCTTCTCCTTTACCGACTCGGTGGTTGAGGGATAAAGACTTACGCCGCACCTGTTGTAGACTACGCAACTGCTCAGGCGTGAGGTCGAGTTCTGCAGCCAACTCAGCCTCAGTCGGGGGCCGATTTAGCTGTTTGCGTAGCTCGCGCTGAGTTTTCTTGAGCTTATTGAGCTTCTCTACAATATGGATCGGTAGGCGAATGGTCCGCGCGTCGTTAGCAATGGTCCGCGTAATTCCTTGGCGAATCCACCAATAGGCATAGGTTGAAAATTTATAACCCTTATCTGGGTCAAACTTTTCAGCGGCTCGATTAAGTCCTAGAGCCCCTTCTTGAATGAGATCTAAAAAAGGTACGCCACGGTTTAAGTAACGTTTGGCAATGGAAACTACCAAGCGCAGATTAGAGCGAATCATGGTCCGCTTAGCATTGCGGGCATGCTTTAAACGATGTTGAAACTCAGCTTCGCTGCAGTTCAGAGCATTGGCCATTTCCAGACGGCTAGGCGTACGCTTAAGCTCCTCACTCATTTGCTTAGAGAGGGCCTCGACATCTGCCAGAAACTTAACCTGACGCGCCAGCTCAATTTCTTCATCAGCCTTGAGCAGAGGATAGCGAGCCATCTCCTTAAAAAAGGCTCCGACAGCATCATCGGCCAGAGTCTTTTTGTAAGCAGAGGCTACCTCGGCAGTGAGTTCGGCAGCTGGATCGGCACTCATATCGTCGTCCTGTGCGCCGCTTGCCTGGTCCCAACCAGGAATATTTGATTCTTCGCTAAACTGACTGTCCTGACGCTTATTGCTCTGAGATTTGGGTGCCTGGTCTACATCTGTAGCCCAAGAGTCAATTACTGCTGTTTCTGGGGAATTAACAGAAGGAGCCATAGTTCCGCAAGAAAATTGCTGTGCCTGAAGGGTGCTTAAACGTGGTGGTGGAATGCCGCTATCAATATATTTAAAGAAGAGTGTAATGCAGCTCCAATTACACTATACCAACCTCATTCTTTAGCACTGTCCACCATGATATTTTTTGGGCGATGAAAACTCTTGATTATCAAGGTTTCTATAGCTTTTGTAACGATTGATTCTATTCATTGCGGCATGTAAACCTTTCATGACATTCCTGCTGGAAGGCATACTTAAAATTGCATTGTTTTTGTTTTTTAGTTAATAGCTTTAGGGCCTGATTAAGTGTTAGCCAGATGTCTATAGACGTCTATATTTTTAAATAATTTGAATTATATGTCTCAGTCTGAAAACGTTGAGGTTAATGACTTTGGCGCAGTGGAAGTGTTGGTGGATTGTCCGGGTATTCAAGGACTTTATACCTATAGAATTCCTCAAGATTTTCAGATATGGCCAGGGGATATTGTCACTGTGCCATTTGGGGGGCGTCAGCTAGGTGCGATCGCAATTCGTTTGATATCGAAAACATTGATTACCTCGCTGGATTACGACCTTCGTGATATCGACAGTGTTGTGAGTCAGGGCTTTTTTTCTAAAGATTATTGGAAATTATTAGAATGTGTTGCTAACTATTACCAGACATCCCTAATTCAGGTGATCCGAACCGCATTGCCACCCGGATTACTAGGTCGTTCTCAACGTAGAATTCGGCTGAAACAAACCGTAAATTCACCTGAGTTATCGTCTCAGTTAAGCCAGTTAAAGCCATCCGCTCAAGCCCTTCTCAAAGTGCTGCATCAGTCACCGCAGAAGGACTACACCTGGCGTTATTTAAAGCGTCAGCATCAGCAAGCGACGATGGGGTTAAGTCAGTTGCTCCACCAGGGCTGGGTCGAAAGCTATTTGGCTATGGCAGCGCCCCCCCGCCCCCAACAGCGTCAGGCTGTGAGTTTAGTGGCTGCTCCTGATGCAGAGGCGCTGACCCAGCGTCAGCAGGAAATTTTAGTGACGCTGCAGCGCTATGGCGGTGACCTGTGGCTCAGTGATGCCCTACAGCGGCTACGGACTACCAGCACCACGCTAAGGCGTTTGGCGGCCAAGGGCTATCTCTCCATTGAGCCCCGCGAGCGCTTACGGGTGGTCAGTCATTCCCAGGCGACGGCTGATACTCCCAAAGCTCTTACGCCTGATCAAATGCAGGTGCTGTCGGTGTTGACTGGTCTAAGTAACTATGCGCAGGTGCTGCTCCATGGTGTGACCGGTTCCGGCAAAACGGAAGTCTATCTCCAGGCGATTATGCCGCGATTGCAGGCGGG
>JBCCJR010000287.1:0-6958 GCA_039045805.1 Cyanobacteria bacterium P01_C01_bin.118 | reverse complement strand
CTGGAAATGTAAGATGACTAACAACTTGTTCAATACTTAATATGGTCGACTCAGCCACTGTATCCATAGGCCAAAAGGTTTATGAGACTCGCCTTTCAGAAACGTCTATCGAACTCCGTCAATCGCTTCAAGGGGAACGTATTCTAGCTGCGATTGATGTAGGTACAAATTCGGTGCATATGGTGGTGGTTAAAATCCAGCCGGATTTGCCTGCGTTTACCATTATTGGTCGCGAAAAAGATACGGTACGACTGGGTAATTTTCGTCCTGGAACCAATTGCTTATCAGAGGAAGCAATGGAACGGGGGATCGCGGCTTTAAAGCGGTGTAAACAGATAGCTGATAGCTACAGAGCTGACGATATTGTCACAGTGGCCACCAGTGCTACCCGTGAAGCCAGTAATGGTCAAGAATTTATTGATCGCGTCAAGCAGGATGTGGGTCTGGAGATTAATCTGATTTCAGGTCTAGAAGAAGCCCGGCGGATTTATCTAGGGGTGATTTCTGGCATGGAACTCCATGGTAAACCCCACGCCATTATTGATATCGGTGGGGGATCCACAGAAATTATCTTGGGAACCGGTGAACGTCATCGGTTCCTCAGCAGCACCAAGGTAGGGGCTGTCAGGCTGAATGCTCAGATGATCAGTACGAACCCTATTAGTACAGAAGAATTTTTGCAGCTCCAGGCGTATGTTCGCGGTCGCTTAGAACCCAATATTGATGAGTTAAAAACTAAGCTAGCCGTGGGTGAGACGCTATCCCTGATAGGCACGTCTGGCACTGCTGAATCCTTAGCAATTTTGACGGCCTTTGAGAAATTAGGCACTGTGCCTGGCCGTATGAATGGGTACGTCATGACCATGAGTGAGCTGGATCGGTCCATTCAGAAACTACGTCGTATGAGCTTTAGTGAGCGGTTAAAGTTGCCAGAAATTTCTGCACGCCGGGCGGAAATCATTGTGCCTGGAGCTGTGATCCTGCAGGAAGCGATGAAGATGTTGGAAGTAGAGCAGATTACCATCTGCGAACATGCTCTGCGGGAAGGTCTGGTGGTGGATTGGATGCTCACCCATGGTCTGATTGAAGACCGGATGCAGTATCAACAATCGGTGCGGGAGCGCAGCGTGATGAAGGCTGCACACAAATACCGGGTAAATGTGCCCCACAGTCAACTGGTGGCCCAGTTTGCGCTCGATTTATTTGAGCAGACCCGAGGGATTTTGCATGACTGGGGTCCTTTAGAACGAGAGGCTCTATGGGCAGCGGCTATGCTTCATAACTGTGGGCATTTTGTCAGTCACGGGGCCCATCATAAACATTCTTATTATTTGATTCGTAATGGTGAACTGCTCGGCTTTACAAATACTGAGATTGAACTGATTGCTAATATTGCTCGCTATCACCGTAAGAGCGCGCCAAAACTCAAGCATGATCCCTACAAGGCATTGACTAAGGAAAGCCGCAAAATTGTCAGTCAGCTGAGTGCCATGTTGCGGGTAGCGGTGGGGCTGGACCGACGTAGGCTGGGTGCGATCGCAAGTTTCCGAGTTAGCTACGACGCTAAAAGGCGGGCTATGACTCTTGACTTTAGACCTGCACATTTTCAAGACAGTTGTGAACTGGAGATCTGGAGTGCTAATGACAAAAAATCGTGCTTTGAACAAGAATTTGACCTGACATTAACCATCCAATCAGCTAATTAAGTGGTCAGACTATTGCCAAGCAATGGCCCGCATCTGCAAACTTAAAGTAGCCCCGCATAGTTCTCAGTCTTGAGTTCAAAATAGGTCCAGTCTGAATTTAGTGGGTGATAAGTCGGACTATTAATCAATACGTTAGGGCGATATGCTAACCCAATAATCTCATTACGATTAAAGCGAGGAAATGGCTGGCTCAGAACAAAATGGATAGAGCCGTCTGAAAATGTGTGATACCCGCGCACATGATAAACACCATAGTCGCGATTGATAATTCCAAAGGTAGGTTGAGCCCTAGCTGCTTGTAAATAACTTTCGAGAAAGGGGGTGACCCTAGATAGGGTATACCGTGGAATAAGCTGGTTATATAAAACAAGACCACATAGAGAGAACGAAATCAGTACTACCAGAATCAAATTTGTCGGCCAGATAATCGGAGGGCGTTCGACACGGTTTCCACCTAAAACAACGTAAGCTAAAAATATAGCCATTTGAGCTCCCCATATCATTGCTGGTAGCACATGAGCAGGAAGAAAGTCTTTACGAAAATACTCACCTGGCCAATCGTAGGCCACACTAATTCCTGCTATAACAATGGAGTTAAGGGTAATTATCAGCAGTACCCACCAAAAAATATCGGGAGCTTTCTCAACTGCCCAGGTCTGTTCCCAAACCTGGAAACATCCTGGAAAACTTTGTCGTAAAAGAGAAAGAATTGCAAGTCTAAAAATCAGAAGTATTGCAAGAAGTAGAAACCCAAGAACGGCAATAGTTTCACTTTTAGATAAGACAAATTTTGGCAAAAAGTAGACAATCCATACCACGACTTCTACAAAAGATACTGCAACACCTGCTAAACCATTTATCCAGACATCTTTAGCCGCCGTAGGCCAGGGCGCTAGTAACAGTAAAATAGGGCAATAGAGTAAGCAACTGCAGAGGGCAAATACCAAAGCATTGCTTAAGGGACTCGATGGGGAACGGCCTTTTACTGGTTTCATGAAGCTTGGAGGCATAATCACGTAATTTATAACATTCCCTGTAAAAAGGTCTGAGTCGTCTGAGCTATCTGATTTTGTTGCCAAACCACACATACTTCAGCCTGGGGAGTCCTTTCCCTAAAAGGAATAAAACACACCCCTCGACGCTGGAGATTTTGTAGTGACTCAGGCACAATTGCCACACCTAGTTCAGCGGCAACAAGACTTAAAATTGTTTGCATTTGGGCTGCTTGTTGGACCACCATAGGACTAAAACCTCCCTGGTGACAAAAACTAATTATTTGATCGTAGAGTCGGGTCGCCATGGCCCTAGGAAACAATATAAATAACTCTTCTTGTAACTCCTGGATGGAAAGATTGGGGTGTGAGGCAAGCCGATGTCCCAATGGTAAAGCTGCCACTAAGGGCTCTTGTAATACTGGTTTTGCTTGTAGGGTCTGCTGATCTACAGGGGGACGCATAAAGCCAATATCCAGTTGGTTGGCTAACAATCTTTGAATTTGTTCTTGGGTGGATAGCTCATGGAGAACAATCTCTATATGGGGGTACTGCTCTCGAAACTGTTTTAGATAATCGGGCAATAAACTATACATGGCCGAGCTAACAAATGCGATCGCAAGTCGCCCGACCTCCCCTCGATCAGCCTGCTGTGTTCGATTCACTGCCTGTTCTAGCTGTTGGAAAAGCTGTTGTGCCTCCTGCTGAAGCACCACCCCAGCTTCTGTCAGGGTTACTTTTCGCTTAGTCCGAGTAAATAGCTGCACACCTAGCTCCATTTCTAACTGTTTAATTTGCTGACTCAGGGGTGGCTGAGCCATCTGTAACTGGAGCGCTGCCCGACCAAAATGCAGTTCCTTTGCCACTGCTAAAAAATATCGCAAATGTCGCAGCTCCATAATCCTCGTTTAATACTTTTAAAGTATAAATAGCTGTTTAAATATATATTGGACGTCTTAAAAATTTGGTCATAGCTTAGAGATATGTTTCAAATCTGAGCATCATGACTAGCCCACAGCATCAAACAACTTGGGACACAGATCGCTATCAAAATCAGCATAGTTTTGTCTGGCAGTATGGGGCAGCCCTGTTAGATCTACTAACTCCGCAGCCAGGGGAACATATTCTTGACTTAGGCTGTGGTACGGGACAGCTTACCGATGCGATCGCAGCAACAGGAGCCAGCGTCCACGGCATCGATGCTGATCAGGCCATGATCGCTGCAGCCAAGGCACAATATCCTCAGCTATCCTTTGCCGTCGCTGATGTCTGTAGTTTTCATGTGGACAACCCTGTGGACAGCATTTTTTCCAATGCGGTGTTGCATTGGGTTAACCCGCCTGAACAGGCCGTTCAAGCCATATCCAAATCTCTCAAATTGGGAGGTAAGTTTGTGGCCGAATTTGGTGGCAAAGGCAATGTCCAAAAGATTGTGTCAGCTGTCGAAACCGTTAGACAGCGATCAAACTTGAGTTCCTGGTACTTTCCCTCCATTAGCGAATATGCTCAACTATTAGAAAGTCACGGTTTAGATGTCACATTTGCCGCCCTGATTGATCGTCCTACTCCCCTAAAAGATGGGGATCAAGGTCTTAGTAATTGGCTCAAAATGTTTGGCGGGAACCTATTGGCGGGGCTGCATACCGACGATGCCAACATTGTCATTGGCAGAGTAGAAGAGCTTTTGCGTCCTCATCTATGGGACGGTAGTCAATGGCATGCCGATTATCGGCGGCTAAGACTTGTTGCCATTAAGCACGCTTGATCTTTAATCTACTTTGGTCCATCTGAACAAATTTGAGAAAGCGTTTCCGTTATGATGCAATGATGTGTCAAGGTTTAACCTAAAACCTCTGGCATCATAGTCATGGCATCGCTGCAACGTTATACATCGGGGACGTTGTTAGCCATGGACTTCACCTCGGCATCACGGAGCGGCTGAAATTATGGCAAATGCAGTGCTAACAAGCGACTTAGATCTCGAAGCACTCAATAAAGCATTAAGCAATATGGATGCTCCTGAACTTGTGAACTGGGGGGCTGATACATTTGGCGACACGTTAGTGATGAGTACCAGCTTTGGCATTCAGTCTGCCGTTATGCTGCATTTGGTAACTCAGGTCATGCCCAAAATTCCTGTAATTTGGGTAGATACGGGCTATTTGCCAGCTGAAACCTATCGCTTTGCAGATGGGCTGACACAACGACTGAACTTAAACCTGAAGGTGTATCAGTCCTCTATGAGCCCTGCCCGTATGGAAGCTCTCCATGGACGTCTGTGGGATCAGGATAATGTGGAAGCCCTCAACCGCTATGATCAGATTCGCAAAGTAGAGCCCATGCAGCGGGCGTTAAAAGAGCTGGGGGCAAAAGCCTGGCTGGCCGGATTACGGGCTAATCAAACCTCCCATCGGCAAACCCTGGGTCGAATAGCCCAGCAAAACGACGTCTATAAGCTGCATCCAATTTTGTCCTGGCATTCACGGGATGTCTACAAGTACTTGACTGCTCACGACCTGCCTTACCATCCTCTGTTTGACCAGGGATATGTCACGGTGGGGGACTGGCATTCTAGTCGTCCGATGACGGCTGACGATGACGATGGTCGTTCCACACGATTTAAGGGACTCAAACAGGAATGCGGGCTGCATTTTCCCCAAACCCAGGGCGAAGCCGATAGCTTAAATTCAAGTTCCCTGTAGGGTGGGCAAAGCCCACCAGGCAATGGTCGGTGGGATAATCGACATGAGAATTTCCCACGTTACAAAACCTTTGATCTCAATTGTTAACGCCGATCAATCACCCAGCTATCTGGGATTATTTTTAGCTGGAATTTTAATGGGACTATGGCCAGCTTGGCCGTTGGCCTGGATAGCGCTAGTGCCGCTATGGTGGGTGATTCATCAAGGAGCTGGGCTTCGACAAAGTGGGTTAAGTGCCCTAGTGTGGGGCATTGGATACCACGGCACCATGCTGATGTGGGTACTACATTTACATCCGCTTACCTGGTTGGGGGTGCCCTGGCTAGGGAGCATTGCGATCGCACTTTTCGCCTATCTCTTTGTCAATCTCTGGGGAGCCGGTATCGCAATTACCTGGGCTATCGGTATGGCTGCGCTGCAACGGTTAGTCTGCTTGGGACCGCTAGGCCGTGTTGTTGTTGGTACTGCTCTATGGTGTGGCGTAGAAGCCCTTTGGAGTATCAGCCCGCTGTATTGGACGTCCCTGGCCATTACCCAGAGCCCTAGTAATTTAGTGATTGTCCATTTAGCGCAGCTATCGGGGCATTTGACCATTACGGCGGCTATTGTGGCGGTAAATGGATTGTTAGGATTGGTACGCTACGATTCTCGTCGATGGTTGATGGCTGGGGTGGGGATGTTTGCGATCTCGCACCTGTTGGGCTGGAGTCTGTATCAACAACCCCTCAATGATCGGCCTAATCAAGCCCTTAAAATTGGCATTATTCAAGGCAATATTCCCAGTAGAGAAAAGCTTACCTATCGAGGTATCCGTCGTTCTGAGGATGTCTATCGCAACAGCTATCGAAAACTGGCTGCGGCTGGAGCCGATGCTGTGCTCACTCCGGAAGGGGCCATCCCTAAGCTATGGAAGCAAGAGACCAGCCTTTTTAGTGACATCGTTCAACAGGTGGGCATTCCCCTCTGGCTCGGCACCTTTACCCCAGCTCAAAAGACCCATATTCACCAAAGTCTGGTGGAGATTACGTCTAATGGCATTAGCCAGTACAACAAAATCAAACTGGTCCCCTTAGGAGAATATATCCCCCTCCAGTCTGTGCTTGGAGAGCTCATTTCGCGACTCTCCCCTATTAGTACTGATATGTTGCCAGGGGAGGCTCGTCAGCAATTTAAGACAGCTTTTGGTAAAGCGGCAGTGGGTATCTGTTATGATTCCGCCTATGGTTGGATCTTTCAGCAGCAGGTTGCTCAGGAGGGAGAGTTTATCTTGACCGCTTCTAATAATGATCCCTATCCTGCGCGGATGATGAGGCAGCACCATGGGCAGGATGTGATTCAGGCAGTTTCGACGGATCGTTGGGCGGTGCGAAGTACCAATACGGGAGTATCGGCTGTGGTCAATCCCCATGGGGAAACTCAATGGATGTCGGCACCGATCACATTTGATACTGCAATAGAGACGATTTATCGCCGCAGTACGCAAACGCTTTATGTGCGATGGGGTAACTGGTTAGTGCCCTTACTGATGGTGGTGAGTGCTGGCTGGGTATGGCAGGTG
>JBCCJR010000286.1:0-6973 GCA_039045805.1 Cyanobacteria bacterium P01_C01_bin.118 | reverse complement strand
TTCCTTGGGCATCAAGCAAATTGCCATCTTTGTCCTGCCCCTCTATTTGATCTGGCTTTGGCAATATCGCAACAGAGGGCTAAAGGAACTGGGTATCGGAGTGCTACTGATTTTTGCAGTGCCGCTGATCACATCGATACCTTTTATTCTGTGGAATGCTGAAGGCTTCTTCAAATCTGTTTTATTTTCAGCCACCCGTCTTGGCGATACCCATATTAGCGGTGCTCCGTCCATTGATGTGATGTTCTCTCCAGAATATCCCTGGCTGGTGGGTCTCAAGGCAAAGCTACTGATGCTAATGCTCATGGGGCTATTTTACTTAAGTTTTTTGACGGAGCGCATCGGCATATTCTTAGCTACGGCCATGACCATGATGGCGTTTCTTTATTTTAATTCTGTATTGTTTTTACAGTATTTTGTATGGCCCCTTTGTCTATTACCCTTCGCCCTGATCGAAGAGAAACTTAAAAGACTGCCTTGAGAGGACTGTCTAGTAATAAATACTCGCTCCCCACCATTATTATAGCTGAGAGAAAATCAAATTCTGTATGAGTGATCATCGGCAAATTTTAAGTCAATGCTCAGTCTAATTGAGGCTGTGCTTAGGTAACTGTTGGGGCGTTCTTAGATTAGGGGCGTAACTTAGGCAGCATCGTAGTCTAAGTGTCTTCAATGGAATCTTTGGACAATTATATTCAAGCGATGAATCGTCTCCTTAAAGAGGGGACAATTGGGAGTATGCCTAGCTCCTTGCTCGTTAAGTCAGGGGAGATTGTTTTTCACGCCCAGGACCCAGCGGAGAAAATATTTGGGGTTAAGTCAGGAAAGATTCAGCTAGTGCGCTATTTGGAGACGGGCCAGATGGTTAACCAATATACGGTGGAGGCCGGGGGCTGGCTGGGTGAACGGGCATTGTTTAAGGATGTGTATGTAAGTTCTGCGATCGCAACTCAGCCTTCTCAGCTCATTGCCATTCCCAAACACACCTTTCTCGCCGTGCTAAGTCACACCCCTGAAATTTCCCTTTGCTTTATTGAGCAGCTAACGGAGCAGCTAGATATTACCAAAACCATCATGACCGTGCGTTGCATCCGCTCCGCTAGCGATCGCCTACTAGCCTACCTCCATACCCTTAAAACCCCAGACCAAAATACCTGTGTTCTCCATAGCCCCATCAAAGCCATTGCTGAGCAAATCTGTCTCACACCAGAAGTTGTTTCCCGTGCTCTGCGAAAACTACAGGATGATGGCATTATCCAACGCAGTCAGCGTAAAATAACATTTTTAAAACGATAAATCTGACCTTGAAAATTCCCTTATGCATCTCTGTAAAATCACGGACGATCCATAAGGGGCTACACGGTAATCACCTTTTATTATTTTTATCAACGAAATCAAGTTTGTTAACAAACTTGATTTGAATCATAGATTCTCAGAGTCTACTCATCTAAAATTCAGGGAAATCTAAGCTGGAACTTTAGTCCTTAAAGGTGAGATGAGTGCAATGGATGATTCTCAGTCTCAGGGCCATGTTGCCTGTATTCCTGGCCATCAACTTCAATCCCGTTGGCTAGCCGCTCTGACATCTTTGAGCTATAGGAGTGGGCATCTAAGTGCTTACTTAGAGGAGCTGGTTTCAGGGCTGCGCCATGGTGTGGGTGCCAGCCGAGTCATGGTGGGCCAGAGTCAGGATGATGGATACCACTTTATTGTCAGCCCAGAGCTCCAACCGGGGCTCCAGCAATATACGAATTGCTGGACTAGTTTAGCAAACGCCATTGTAAAGCAAAAAATTCCCAATACGGGCACCTACACCCTCCACGCGGATTTAATGGTGTCTTACTGCGGTGTACCCCTGGTAACGCCTCGCGGTAGCGGCTGTGGTATCTTGATGGCCCTACGACCGGCTATTGAGCCCTTTCAGGTAGAGGATCAGCAGGTGCTAACCCTGATGGCAGCTCAGGCGGCTATGGCTATTGATTTAGAACACTGCTGTTATGCCAAACCGAAACAGCCTCCAGCTGTCGATAGCTCGGGTCATCCCCTGCAGCTGTTGCAGGGACAATTGATTTCTGTAAATCAACAGCTGGCTCAGAAGTTAGACCACTATCGTGACGAACTCCAGCAAGTATCTGCCCGATTGCAGATGGAAAGCATTGCCCATTCTTCGTTAGAACAGCGGTTTCGTAAAATTTTTGAAGGGTCAAACGATGCCATCTTTGTGATTGACCCGTCCCAGGATCAGATTTTAGAGGCCAATCCCAGCGCCACCCAACTGCTAAATTATTCTCGCCATGAACTGCTCAACACCATCAAAATTTCCCAGGTCCACCCGGACGAAATGCCCCAGCTGATCAAATTTACACGCTCGGTTATCCGCCATGGTCAGGGCTGGACGGATGAACTCACCTGCCTAACCAAGGCTAATAATAAGCTACCCGCCGAGATTTCTGCTGCACCTATTGATTTTGAGGGGCGTCAGTGCATCTTGGCGATGGTGCGGGATATTAGCGAGAGAAAACGGCTAGAGAATGAGCGCAAACAGGCGGAAGTGACCGCCCAAAAAGCGCTAGCCCATCTGGCAGAAGTGGGCGAACTGGCCTCCATGATTGTCCATGAGATTCGCAATCCCCTCACTACGGTGCTGATGGGTCTCACCAGTTTTCAAAAGCTGGATTTAGATAACCGGTTTAGAGCGCGGCTCAATCTTGCCTTAGAAGAAGCTGAACGGCTAAAGCGGTTGCTCAATGAGATCTTGTTATTTTCAAAGCCCCAAAATCTGGATCGTAAACCCCTGGAACTAAACAAATGGAGTATGGACCTGTTGGGGTCTTTAAAGTCTCATCCGGCGGTGTGTGACCGGGTGATTCAGTTTAGTGCCAATCCCATCTCCACCATTGTGTCGGCGGACTCGGACAAACTAAAGCAGGTGTTTATTAACCTGCTGACCAATGCCTGTGAGGCGAGCGCCCCTGGCGAAGAAGTCACCTGGACCATTGCCCATCCCTCTAAGGCCAATGACTTAACGGTGCAGATTAAAAATGGGGGGCCTCCGATTCCAGCTAACATTTTGAGTAAGCTGACGACTCCCTTTTTCACAACAAAGTCCAATGGCAATGGGCTGGGACTGGCGATTGTAAAACGGATTGTGACAGCCCATAATGGGCAGTTTACTATCACCTCAGACAGGGAAACGGGTACCGTCGTCACGGTGAAGCTACCCTTGTTAAGGCGTTAGATAAAAAGTCTATCTAGTTACTTCCTGGCTTAGTCCCTACGGGGATTTTGATTGTAAACTCGGTGCCTACCCCCGGAGTAGACCAACAATCTAAGGTGCCACCATGGTTTTCAACAATAATCTGATAGCTGATAGACAGCCCCATGCCTGTACCCTGACCAATGGATTTGGTGGTAAAGAATGGGTTAAATATCTTTTCGCGCACCGTTTCAGTAATGCCTAACCCATTGTCAGTAATTACGATTTTGGCGAGTTGTTGGCTGATCATAGCGGTGCAGATGGTAATTTGCCCCGCTATGGGGTTCGCCTGTTCTTTCCAAGCGTCATCGATGGCATCAATGGCATTGGCTAGAATGTTCATAAAAACCTGGTTTAACTGTCCTGAAAAACATAAGATTTTAGGCAATGCACTGTAGTGCTTGTGTACGATAATGGGCTGCCGTTTGCCACAAGCCTTTAAGCGATGTTGCAAAAGCATCAACGTACTTTCTAGACCGTCATGGATATTGACTTCCTTGTGGTCGGCTTCATCAAGTCGTGAGAATGTGCGTAAACCCATAACAATATTGCGAATGCGATCGCTACCGATCCGCATTGAGTTTAAGATTTTGAACAGGTCTTCAATAATAAAATCCAGCTCTAATTCTTCGCATAGGGTCAAAATTTTAGGGTTTGGGTGAGGATAGAGCTGCTGATAAAGATTGAGGATATCTATTAGACTGTGAACGTAGTTACAGGCATGTTCCAGATTGCCGTGGATAAAACTAACGGGACTATTGATTTCGTGGGCGATGCCGGCCACCAGCACCCCCAGGGCAGACATCTTTTCAGACTGCACCACTTTTGTTTGCATCCGCTGCAAATTGGTAAGCGCTTCCTGTAGCTCTTTGCTATGAATCTCTGCCTCATTTCTAGATTTTTCTAATCCCTGAATTGTTTGACTAACCAACTGTGATTGAACTTCATAGGATTTTTCCAGTTCTACCCGATTGGCTTCCGAACGCTTCAATTTCTTTTGTAAGAGTCGGTTTTGTTTTTCTAACTCCTTGATGCGCTGTTGTAGTTGTTCAAGGGATAGATTTTCCATGGTGAGATTACTCATCTCCCAAAAGTAACGTTACAAAAGTTTCGTTATGAAATTTGGCCATTCCATTGGTATAGGAGGGCGCGATCTCTCCATAAGTGTAAAATCCGGCACAGACTACATTAGGTGAGATTTCCTGCTGCAGCACCTGATATTCTTCTCGAGTTCTGGTGCCTAAAACCCTCATTCTGCCTGTACAAGAAAACAATAGGGCTACAGTAGGACGCTTGCCAGGGTAATGCTCAAGGGCCTGTCGCATCGATGAGTTGGCGGATAGAACCATTTCATCTCGGCTGGAGCGGACCACCTGTACCTCTGATTCGGGTGGGATATCAGCAAAGAAGGTGATGCTGCCCGATGCAGCATCGTAGGAGCCGTTAGAGGTCCTCATATACCAACTGGTTTGATTGGGCTCAAAGACGGCTAGTCGGTAGGCGGGGGAGGGACGAATATCTCCCAGATAATCTTGATAGAAGTCTGAGACGGGTTGTCCATTGACTTCGTACAGGATGTTGCCATCTACTTTAGTGACATTTCCTTTTTTTCCCACTGGGGTCCAGCCCGTGGCAACACCATGGCCCCACAGTACAGGGCCTGACAGTAACAGGATGGGAAGCGCGTCACTCAGAACGTCTTGACCAAAAAATTGATGGGTTTGTTTAAATTCCCACTGGTCACAGGTAGTACCCCCAACAATGGGAATGGTTTTTCCCAGGGCCTGTTGCAGTCCTTCCAGAATTAAAAGCCCGCTGGTGGTTAAACTTTCAGGAGTGGTAATGCAGAGAGCCGTTGGTCGTTGGGTTTGAGCTTGGGCCGCTTGGACGGTTTGTTGGGCGATGGCGATGGGGTCTGAGGAGATATTTCGTCCCACTGCCCCATGGAACTCTACCTGGTCAGAACACAACAACATTAAGACTAGAGAGTCTTGTTGAAATTCCAGAATAGAAGAAATTTCACCGTCCGTTGTGCCACCAATCAGCTGAATATCTAGAAAAGTTTGATGGATCTGATGAAGAATTTTATCATGGTCAAAATCCATGGCGGCCAGCAAAATGGCGGCCTGGGGCTTGAGACCAGCAAGACCCGTCAAACATTGTTCTAAAACGTCTGCGATCGCAAACTCTGTATCTGGATCATTGCTGTGACCCACCACGGCTTTTAACATAAGCATTCCACTCTGTTGATGCCCAACTACTCAACAGTTAAAGTGCCCATTTAAACCGGTATATGAGCGATTGCACCATGGCTATGATACGGACGGCTCCGATACCGTTGATTTGGACTCTGGCCTGGTGGAGAGGCTGGTCTGGGCAGAGGCTGGGGTGACAGGCAGTAGGCCAATCGGTACGGACTCGGCAAATAGGTAAAAGCAGCGACGGCTCATGAGCTAAATGTCAAAGCGGACATTACATAGCTACACCGGCAGGTCCCAGGGTTACGGGGAATCAATACAAAGCAAACTGATTTTTCTGAGAAGTTAGAATTTGGCGCACTCTGCGAGAAGGACAATGCCTTACGGAATACGTTTCCTTTCCGAATTCCGAATTCTAAACTCCGAATTCAATCCTATAGAATGCCGTTAAAACGCACCGCCATCAGATTATGAACGATGAAACGCTGCGTTTGCTTGACCGCAACAGCACTGATCGAACCCGTCAGGGAGGGAAAAGATTGCGTTTTCTCAAGTTTTCGATGCCATTGATTCCATCAGCGGTTAAAACAGGCATATAGGGTTGTGCGACGCCGTGTCGTACATTAGCCACAACAAATCGAAACGAAACAACCAAAACAGTGGAGGGTCACATGGACTTTACACGACGGGATGCGATGCGTCTGGGTGTGTTGGGTGCAGGGAGTTTGTTCGCCTGGGGGCAGGGGCGTAACTATGCCCTGGCGGATGGTTGTGACTCCCATGGTACGGGAGAACCCCCAGGTCCCTATATAAATCCTCGATTTAGTCCTGATATTCCTCTTTTTGATCGGCCCTTTAAGCCTATGGAGGTGCTGCCCTCCATGGCGGTCACTTCAGATTTAGATGGGTATACCATCACCATGGAGAAATCCCAGGTAGAGATTCTTCCCGGTAAACCCTCAGAGGTGTGGACCTACAATGGCATGGTCCCTGGATCCCTGATTCGACAGCGGCAAGATACGGGGTCTGTAGTACGGTTTATTAATAAATTAGGCAATGACGATCAGGGTCGGGGCATTAGCTCTGTTATCCACCTCCATGGTGTGGCCTCACTACCCCAGTACGACGGCTATGCCGAAGATCTAATTCCACCGCAGCACTACAAAGACTATTACTATCCCAACGATAGAGCTGCCACCTTCTGGTATCACGATCATGCCATTATGCACACGGCCCGCAATGTTTACATGGGTCTGGCTGGCATGTATATCGTGGAGTACAACGACCATGATTTTTGCGATCCTGGTGCCCAGGAGTTACTGCCCCAGGGAGAGTTTGATATTCCTCTCTTAATCCAGGACAAACGGCTGACTCCAGATGGTGAACTTATTTTTAACGATCGAGCCCATCGCGGTATTTACGACGATGTAGTACTGGTTAACGGTGTCCCCTGGCCCCGAATGCCAGTTAAAAATCGTAAATACCGCTTCCGTATCCTCAACGGCGGGCCGTCCCGTAC
>JBCCJR010000285.1:0-7008 GCA_039045805.1 Cyanobacteria bacterium P01_C01_bin.118 | reverse complement strand
TGCGTAGATAGTCGAGAAAATCTTGAACAGGTTCAATGAGCTGGTAATTGTTATTTAAAACAAGCCACGTGACACTGGCGTCAGTCAGGGTGGCCTTCTGAACTTTCACCATGATTACGTTGTAGACGCTGTAGAAAAGCTTGTGTTGAGACGTCTACATTGTAGTGCAAGTGTTCTATAATTTGTTGTTGTTTACTCTGTAGACATAAGAATATCCGCTAGAGTTTGTTAAACTTATTTGACTTACACTAAAATTACGACTAAAAATATATGCCTGAATTTGAGCTATCATAGCCCTTGGAATCAGAGCGTTTTAGGTACTGCTCGGTTTTTGACTGCAAATGGCTCGACGGATTAATCAGAAATGTGTGGCCTGTGCTCAGATGAGCGTGGCGAAAGCACGACAGCTCCATGGGGAGTCTGGTGATGGCTGCTGGGTGGAGAAGCGGTGCCATCGGCGGCGATCTCACTATCGAAATCGGCAGGGCTTGAATGAAAAGCGGCGGATGGAATATCGCCAGCAGGTGGAGGCAGTTAAGCCAGATGATGGAGTGGAACGGGTTTCCTTGGAGGTAACGGAGAGTTCCTTGCCCTATGCGAATTTATATATTTGGCGGGAGAAACGGAAGGATGCGCCGGTGCATGCAATAGCCGCCACCGTTATCCAGAATGGTCAAAAGGTTTTGGAAGTAGAGCCCATTCACTGCGCTGGATACCGTAAGCGTCAGCTAGAGCGCTACATGGAGCAGAAGGTAATGCCCTACTTAAAAGAGCGCTTTGGCATTACCCACTTTTCCAATGAGATTCGTTTAGAGCCTATTGAGTGTCCTCTAGAGGATTGCCCTTTAAAGGAGAGTTTTGATTTTAACGGGGTGGCGAATGACTGATGTTCGTCAGCTAGAACTGGACCTGGAGGATGCCTTTGAGGATGCGGCAGATATGCCGGAAGAGGCGAACATTCTGGAGCTGTGGCAGCAGTTTGAAGTGGTTATGGCGGAACTGCCCTGGCGGGAGCAACTGCGAATGGGTGGGGAGGTATTAGCACAGCTGGCGGAGATTTGTGAGGCCAAGTCTGAGGTGCTGTGGGAAGACTGGCAGGATGCTAATAATTCGGATGGGCCAATCATGGATGGAGAGTGGCTGCGGGGACTGACGCGGCAGACCCAGGAGATAGATTTTTCGGAATTGATCCAACGGCCGAGGAGCCTTTCTGGTAAGTTGCAAGACAATGTTGCTGATGATGACTCTGTTGCAGGTGAGGTGGATAAATCTGCAGTCCTGGCGTTGATAGATGAGCTGACTTTGGATGAGGCGAAGGAAAAAGCGTTGGCGGTATCTCACTCGGAGGATGTGTCGGCTTGGGTGGCTAAAATTTTAGTTAACTGCAGTACAGCGCCTCAACGTTTGATCGAACTAGAGCAGCAATTACGAATGTCCTTAGTAGAAGTTTGGATTGCGTCACTGCTAGGGGGATTTCAGTTAGAGCAACGTGGTGAATTTTATGAGACGGAAGAAATTTGGTTAAGTGTACTGGAGAATAAATGAGCTGATACAATATGGCATCATGCACAGCCCTCGTTATACAGATACAAGTCCAATAGAGCTTTAAGCCTACTCATCCACTTTATTTAAAGACCATCCTACGCCTTTTTCGGAAGCATAGGACTTGGACCTTAAGAACTAAGTTTTGATGCCCGAGGGAAGACTACCTTTATGCAGGTCTCAAAACCTTACGTCCCATAGGAATACAGAGGGGGGTACCCGCCACCGGATCGTTAACAATGCGGCACTTGAGACCAAAGACATCTTGCACCAAGGTTTCGGTCATGACATTGTCAGGTTTACCCTGGGCATATACATTTCCCTCTTTCATGGCAATCAAATGGTCGCCGTATCGACAGGCTTGGTTTAACTCATGAAGCACCATAACAATGGTACGTCCTTCTCGTTGGTTGAGGTCGTAGAGCAGGTCTAGTACTTCAATTTGATGCGCCAAGTCGAGAAAGGTGGTGGGTTCATCCAATAGCAAAATCTGAGTATTTTGAGCCAGAGTCATGGCAATCCAGGCTCGTTGGCGTTGGCCGCCGGACAGACTATCGACAGGCCTGTTGGCAAAATCTTGTAATTCTGTTATGGCTAGGGCTGCTTCGACTTCTTTTTCATCATCTTCACTCCACTGTTGCAGCCAGGTTTGATAGGGGTAGCGTCCCTGGGCAACAAGTTCTCGAACCGTTAGCCCTTCTGGGGCCGTGGGTCCCTGGGGTAGTAAACCTAGCTGTTGGGCTACTTTTTTGGTTGGTAGTTTAAAGATAGACGTGCTGTCTAGATATACGACGCCCTGTTGTGGTTTGAGTAATCGTCCTAATCCTTTTAACAATGTGGACTTGCCACAACCGTTGGGACCCACAAGCACCGTTATTTTGCCTGAGAGAATTGCTAGGTCCAAATCTTCGATAATTGGATTGCCATCGTAGGCCAGGGTGAGTTTACGGGTGGTGAGGGCTGTGTCGGTCATTTGCGATCGCGAATTAATAAATACAAAAAGTAAGGTGCACCCACTACAGCCGTGACGATGCCACAGGGCAATTCAATCGGTGCAAACAACAATCGTCCGATTAGATCAGACACGACTACTACCATCCCACCCATCAGAGCTGCGGTTGGCAACAGCCCTTCATGGGAAGGGCCCACTAGCTGACGAGCCATGTGGGGAGCCATTAAGCCAACAAAGCCAATACCTCCAGCTGTGGCGACGGCTGCCCCCGCTAAGGCCACCGAACTCAACAACAACCAACCTCGCTGCCACTCTAATCGGCTGCCCAGGCCACGGGCCACATCATCGCCCATTTGTAGGGCATTGAGTTCTCGGCTTAGTACCCATGACAATATCCCAAATACAACTAGCCAGGGGGTAAACGCTAATACTTGAGCCCAGCTGCGACCATAAACACTGCCGACTAACCACACCAGGGCCTGACTCACGTCAAAAATGTTGCCAAAGGTGATAATTAAATTTGTTAAAGCACCGGCTACTAAACTAAAGCCCACCCCCACTAAAATTAGCCTGACGGGAGAACTTCCCCCATTCCAGGCCAGTAGATAAATCAAGACAGCGATAGCTAGAGCCCCGACAAAAGCTGCTAAGGGAATTACTGAGACAGGTACCCCTGGAAAGACAACAATTAGACTCACCGCCGCCAAAGATGCTCCTGCATTGACACCGATAATGCCTGGTGCTGCCAGGGGGTTACGGGTAATGCCTTGAGTTAATGTGCCTGCGATGGCTAGGGCCATACCAACGCCCCAGGCTACCAAAGTTCTCGGCAGGCGCAGAGTATTTACTATAAATCCGTAGTCTGGATTATCTGTTGGTAATCCCAAAACGGTACGGATAACATCCAGCGGGGGGACTGGGTATTCTCCCTGGCCAACGCTCCACACCATGGCCAACAAGGTCACCAGTATTAGGCTTAACAAAATCCTCGGCACTCGCTGGTCAATCCGTGCGGATAGAAATTTTGTTCGCATGGTTAGCCAGTGAGTTTGGTCCTTAGATTGCCCTATTTTTTCCATTGCTAATTTTGGGTTGGGCACTAGCTTTCAGCAGGAGGGACACTGGCAGGCGGCGGTGCTACCGGGGCCGGTTGGGGAGCTGCAGGCAGTGGCGTTGGTCGAGGAGCTGCCGGAGCCGGTCGAGGGGCTACTGGTGCTGGTTGGGGAGTTGCCGGGGCCGGTCGAGGAGCTGCAGGCGGTGGCGTCGGTCGAGGAGCTGCAGGCGCTGGCTGGGGAGCTGCTGGGGCAGCCGGTTGAGGGGCGGGCTGGGCAGGCGACGGAGTCGGTGATTGGGGAGTAGGCTCAGGTTCTGGGGCGGTTGGCGCTGCAGGTTGTGGGGATGAGTTCAGAGGTGGTGTTGACGGGCTTGGCCCGCTGTCAGGTGGCGTCTGTTCAACAGGTGTTGGACTGTCAGTACTGCCTTGGGCTGGCGTCTCTGCTGAGGGTTCCGGTGGTTCGTTTGTTACATCTGTAGGGGGAGAATCTTCCTCAGGCTTGGACTCTGTTGGAGTCGGCTGATTGGGGTCTTCACCATCGTCACTAGCGGCAGCACTGGGCGTCGTATCAGATGGAGTATTAACTGCTGGTGTAGGTGATTCTGGCTGAGCAGTGGCCGATGGAGCCTCCTGGACAGGTGCAGCGGGCTCTTCGACAGAACGTCGTTCACCTCGTTGTCTGGCAGCTCGATTACGCTCAGATCCGTCGATGGAAAAGTCTATTTGCATGGTGCGAGTACGACCCTGACCACCTGGGGTAAATGTTGATTGCCTCACGGCTTCCAAAGCGGCCTGATCCAATGCCGCATTACCACTGCCGCCACCAGGTTTGATGCGAGCATTAATCACATTGCCATCTTCGTCAACCTGAAATTCGACATCCGGTTGCCCTTCTATTTCAGCATCTAACGCATCTTCAGGGTATGAAGGTTCAACACAATTACGGCAGCCAAATCGAGTACTTCCTCTGCCAGATGAGGAGTCCTCAGAGTTTCCCTGGCGGGCAGCTGTTTTATTATCGGCATCTTCACCAGAACCAGTTTCGCCTTCTCCAGAATTTTCTTCTCCAGCGTCTGCCGAGCTGTTATCGTCCTCTGCATCATCACCTGAGGGGATGGCAATACCCGGCCCATCAGACGCTGAAACTCTAGTAGGTGTGTTATTGACAGGGGTTGTTGTTGCTCCCTCCGTACTGGCCTGCTGGGTTTCCTGGCTATTGCCTGCGGTTTCGGTCGATGCAGGTTCTTCAGAAGAACTTTCCGCTGGCTCTTCTGGAGTTTCTGGCTCTTCGGGCTCCTCAGGTTCTTCGGGTTCCTCAGGTTCTTCAGGCTCCTCAGGTTCTTCGGGTTCCTCAGGTTCTTCAGGCTCCTCAGGCTCTTCGGGCTCCTCAGGCTCTTCGGGTTCCTCAGGTTCTTCCTCAGATTTTGGTGGTGGCGGTTGTTCGGGTTCTGGAGGCTGATCTTCCAACTGCGCTACTGGATCAACCAGCTCGCTGGTTTGAGTAGGAGACGTCACAATCAGTTCAATGCGTTCTAGCTCCTCCGGGTCCTTGAGTGGTAGCGGACGTACAGCCAACAATGGAATCAATGCAGCGTGAAATCCGGACGCGCAGACTAGCCCCAAACACAACCATTTGCGGGCAATAGCTTCTTCTTTTTTATGTTGCTTAAGACAGGATTGAGAAAGCGCCATATAAAAGCTATTGGTACTAGCTATTAACAGTGAGCAGGCATATACCCGATTAGTCTAGCTCTATTGATAAAAAAATAAAATAAAGATGTCCGTGCAATTACTTGGTCAAGCAATAGTTTAAACCAGAATTTGAGGCTCGAACCGTAGGCTATCGAACCTTTCCATCAGGCTGCCTCTACTAATGTATAAATCGCATCTATGTATATTACAATAAGCTGCTATGTGACATTCACTGTCATTAAGGTTCAGTATGTTGAGCGAATCTTTGTCTCAGGAAATCTGAGGCATTTTTGCGAGTAGCTGGGTCAGTTGAGAATTAGAACCTGTTAGAGGTACTGATATGTCATTTACTGAGATTTTTCAAGCAGGTGGAATTGTTATGTGGCCGCTAGCTGTATTCTCGCTGGTTGCGATCGCACTATCCATAGAACGTTTGGTATTCTGGACGCGCATCAACCGTAATCAGCGCCAGGTTGTTAGAAAAGTTCTAGCCACATACCGTCGCACACCGATGGATGTGTTTGCGCTGTTGCGGCAGAATATTCACTTACCCATTTCTCGAATTTTTCTGGAGGCATTAGAACTTGATAAGGCATCTCCCAGTCAATTTCGTCTGGCTTTAGAGAGTGCTACTCAGGCAGAGCTGCCTATTCTCAAACGGTTCAATACTGTTTTTCAAACCATCATTGCAGTTTCGCCGTTATTGGGGTTATTGGGAACTATCCTGGGTTTGATTCGCTCCTTTGATGCCATTGAACTTGGTGGTATTGGTTCCAATGCCGAAGTGGTCACCGGGGGTATTAGTGAGGCATTAGTCTCTACCGCAGCGGGCATGGTCGTTGCCATTTTTACACTGTTGTTTGCTAATCTATTTCGCGGTCTCTACAAACGACAAATTGCGCTTCTACAAGAGCATGGTGGCCAGCTCGAGTTGCTTTATGAAGGCCATTATTCCAATCAGCTGTCCAGCCTTGAGGAAACTCCTGAATATGCAAATTAATGACAACGAGCTGGAAGACGAATTTGAAATCAATATTTTGCCGATGATCGATGTGATCTTCGCGATTCTTGCATTTTTTATCGTTTCCACGCTCTTCCTGACTCGTACCGAAGGTTTACCCGTTAATCTGCCAGAAGCGGATACGTCTACACCTCAAGAAGCCGCTGACTTTACTGTCACAGTTAAACCGGATGGCAGTCTTTTTTTAGATGAGGCTTCTGTGACGGAAGAGACTCTACGCGATCGTATTGTGAATCAGCTTGAACCTGAACAAGAAGCCCTGATCACCATCAAGGCAGATGAACAGACTTATCACGGTCAGGTCATTACCGTGATGGATGAATTACGAACAATTGAGGGGGCAAGTTTAGGGATTGCGACTGTCCCTGAACCTGTCAAAAAGCCATAGGCATACTTTGAACGATGCCTAGACCTTGGTTGTTTTGATTTTGACTCCTAGCAGAAATTGAATAAATGACCAAGGTTTAACCAGGATTTTGTAGATGAGGGTGGTTATCAAGGCAGTTAGAAGAATCAACAGAAAAAAGCTTGGTAAAAATCCTAACCCCAACGGCAAAAGATAGGTGCCTAAAATGAGCAATATAGGCCAGTGCAATATATAAAAAGGCAGTGATGCATTTTTCATGTAGTGCACAAAAGAGTTATCTATGTTGGCTAAATAACGATGCCCCAGTGCTAGCATAAGACCAATGGCGCTCCAAACGTGGGTTCCAGTGATGATGGAAAAAAATAAATGTTGGCCAAATC
>JBCCJR010000284.1:0-7111 GCA_039045805.1 Cyanobacteria bacterium P01_C01_bin.118 | reverse complement strand
CGTTGCCGCTCGCCAGGGATTGCGAACCGTGACCACTTTGTAGTGGTTATGATAGTCAACGCTAAAGCCCTGAGCGTACTGGGGCTCGACCTTGACGGGAAAGTAGTCAACGGTTGGGTCATACTCGTCAACACAGTCAGCCCGATCAAGATCTGCTAATTCAGCAGCAGTCGCATCGCCACTAGGCGAGCGCTCGGGAGAAAGGGTACAGCTTGTCAGCAACACAGCTAAAGCTGCACCCAGGTAAGCATTCAATTTCATCAGTCAATTAGGACACATCGACAGATTGACGGGTAGATTTTGACTGGACTGCCCTGGCATTCGCCGGATAATGATGACCGGGAATCGCCTCGCCTTTCACCAGGTAATCCTCAACAATTTGCTTGGCGATGTTGGGTGTAGCGCGAGTAAACCAGGTGCGATCGCCGGAATGGAAGACAACTGGACCCAGTTTGCACACCTCCAAACAACCAGTCGTCTGCACCGGAATATCCAGACCCTGTTCGCTCAAAGCCGATTTTAAGGCGTCAGCCGTGGGTTGCCAATTGCGAGAAGGATTGCAACGACTGGAGGTACAAACGGCTAAATAGGGACGAGTGAGGGGATTTTGCTCATAGGGAATCGGCCGCTCACCTAATATATAAGTCGAGCGCAATTCCTCATAGAGGGCCAATTTTTCCAGACGAGGCTTGCCTTCGGGTAATAGATCGTCATCATCACCCAGATAAGGACTGGGTAAGAACAACGTCATCATTCGCTCATTCGCACCATTCCAGAACTGAATGCCCCAGCCAAATGCCCGCCCTGTCTTGCTGGTGCGACAGTAAAGTGCTGCCCGCTTAATCACCCGATGCTGGCGCTGCTCGACCGGCGTACGACAGAGAGGGCCACCCAAGTTCTCATCAACACAGAGGTGCATATGCCAGCTTTTGGTGGCGACCGTTAGATAACCATCATAAACCACAAACAATTCTGGGGCTTCCGTAAAAGAGAGTTCCAACACACTCCCCTCAACCATATGCCCCAGTTGCACATCCTGCCAGCGTTCTTGAAACAATCGATACAAGAGCGGGCCAATAACATCAATCTCCGAGGAAAAATCCTCGTATTCGATTGTGCTATCGCTAGGTGTGACCTCCTGAGATCCCTGGTTGAGGGGGGTAACCCACTGCTTAAATTCAGCCATGTAACCATCCTCCTGAATTTTCTTCAATTTGGATATTAGGATCGAGGACCTTATAACGTCCAAAATTTGAATAACTCATGCAATGTCTGAATTGCTATTGAGCTAATGATGAAGCAATTTATTTGATCCTCGATACTTAGGCACAATCAGCTTACTTAAAAGGTACTTCGAATACCAATTTGAAAATTGCGGCTTAACCCTGGGAAACCTGGAAACTCCTCAAACTGTTCATCGAAGATATTATTGATCGATGCCTGTAAGGATACATTCTCAGAGAGAGGAGTTCGCAGTTTCCAGTCCACGGTTAAACGCCCATCCAAAGATTCGGTATTACCGCGATTGGTAAAAAAGTCGCTAACATGCCGCAGAATAACGGCGGTATATAACCCTTCGTTATCTTCGAAGGACAGACCAACATTTACGGTATCGGCATTCACAAACGGTAACGCATTGCCATTATTGGTTGGATCTTGATCGCCCTCGATGCGAGGTCTATTCCAGGTGTAGTTGGCAAAGGCAAAAAAGTTTTCAGAGAGTTGCACAGTGGCTTCTGTCTCAATACCAATCGTCTCCACCTGATTAATGTTATTGAGAGTAAAGGTATCCAGGTCGAAACCGATGGCATCGTTAATCTCATTGCGGAAGAACGTAAACCGCAAAAGACCACGATCCCCTAGCTGCTGGTCAAAGCCAACATCAAAACTAAGACTGCTCTCTGTGTCTAAGTCTGGGTTGCCAAACGATCCACGGAATAGGTCACTCAGAGTGGGCACCCGAAAGTTACGGGCAAGGTTTGTTCGAAACGTGGTGGTATCGGTGACATCGACTTTAAGACCCACATTAAACGACGTAAACGATCCATCGGCCAGGTCGTTAAAATCTTGACGAATACCGACATTAGCCCCAAACCGCTCGGTGAAATCCGCTTGATAACGGGCAAACAGTCCGGTTTGGTTAATGGTGTCGTTAAAGTTCTCTGTGGTGGTATCCGTCAGTGAATCAAATGTTTCGTTTTTAGCATCAACATTGCGGTAATCCAGACCATAGGTAATGTTCTGATTCTCCGCAAATTGCCAACTGTGTTGCACCTGCGCCCCAAGCGAACGCTCATCCGATACAAACCGTCCGAACGTAAACGGACCATCAGGACTATTGGAGATAGAGTCTACGAAATCCGCAGAAATGCGTGCGGTCAGCAATGAGTCATCCCCCTGCCCCAACTCAGATTCCAGCGTTAAATCGAGCAACAAGCTTTCGTTATACTGACTATCTTCCAGGGACAAGCTGTTAAAGGGTGCAAGCACGGGAACCGGCACCCCACCTGGAACTTCTAAATCTTTGGTCAGAAACAAGGTGCTAAAGCGGAGACGATTGCGCTCGTTCAGGTCAGTCTGCACTCTGAGATTGACATTGTTGTAGAGCACCTCAGCATTGGCTCGCGTTCCACTAAAGTCAATGGTGCCAAGCTCAAAATCAAAATCATTATCTGATGAGGTGCGGTTATAGCCCAGATTCACACTCACTGGACCTTGATTTCCCTGCACTTGCACTGATTGACTGTTATAGCCAAAACTTCCTAGATCAAAATTGGTTGAGACATCCAAACCAGATGTTTCGCGGAGGTCACGGCTAATGATATTGATCACCCCTCCGATCGCATTGGAACCATAAAGGACTGAACCGCCCCCTGGCAGTACCTCAATTTGCTCTACCGCATCAGTTGTAATATCCGAAAGGTCAAAGCTTCCAAAGTTACCGATCAGGTTTAAAGGCCGACCATCTAGCAAAATCAGGCTTTGAGCTGAAACTCCACCGCGAATAAATTGACCGCTCACAGTCCCTAATTGTCCACCTGCTGTCCCTTCACTTAAAATCCCTGGCAGGTAGCGTAACGCTTCATCAACCGTTCGAGCACCCTGAGCTTCGATCTGATCGCGATTGATCACATAGACGGGTTGCGTTGCTTCACGTACCGTTCCTTCACGCCCAAATGGGCTATAAACTGGCCGATTGAGCAATTCCTCTGTGATATTGATCCGTAATGGTGGCTCTGCCGAGGGTTCAGTCTCTTCCTCGACATCAGGATCAGCAGGATCTGAGGAAGACTGTGCCACTTCAAACTGCTCCAACGGCAGGGGCTGACTCACAGCTGAATTCACTTCAATATCAGAGATATCAGACAGATTGTCTGTAGTTGCCCCCTCAGACTCTGAGGACAGCGTGACTCCGGAGGCAGCAGCGAGCACTGCAGCGTCTGATAGAGATAAACACACCCCAATCGACAACAAACTAAGAAAATAACGCAATGACAACTTCTCCTTCACACGTCGCGATCACTGTTGAAAAATTCGTAATATATCCAGGCTAAATGCCCCACATCTACTACTCCCATGGAGTGCCTTTCCCATGGAGTACAACTCTCATGGAACAATGTGAAGCACCAAGAATTAAGCAGCCAGCCATCGCATCTGCAGCAAAGCTAACAACTTGATGAAATTATGAAGGCTGTTAAAGCACATCAAGTGCTACAGAAACTCACCTTAAGATGGTCGAAAACTTGCAAGCGAATCACTCCACATAAACACCCCTACACATAAACACCACACTGAATGGCCTTTAACTTTGCTTAAAAGAACAACTGCATGAGTGCCCCAAATGCAAAATGCCTAATAAGCAAACTTAAAGGTTGACATTAGTGTATAGGTTAGCTATTTAAATGTCTAGGTGAATTCACTTACGTTTAACACTGCGTTCCGGATGATGCAGTCTCGACGCAGGATGTGCTTAGTGCAGTGTTAATAGTTTCAACGCAGCTTATGTAACTTTGCTTACATTTAAGGGGGGATTCACAGATACTCAGAGCCAAAATGCACACATATAATTTTTTGACGAGTCTTGTGGGTCTTCAAAACGACTTCACTTAGGCGACACTGGCTTGGGTGTAGTGGCAATGCCTAAACTTGCATTTTCAATTGTTCGCAACATATTCATGGCTGCAATTACACTGTCATGGCAGGTCTATTCGTCCGTTTTAATCAGAATCAGTGCCTTTTATTCAGGTTCAAGTTGATCAACAATTCGTTGGTGCAGGTTTGCTTCCGTAACCGATACGTTATCAACGAAAAGACTTCCATCTGGCTCAATCTGGCGCTTATAGAGACCGTAAAACGAATTAGCAAATAACAACAGGGTGAAAATTACCACCACCATTCTTGCTGTTGTGGAGACTAATGCTTCACCAATACCACCCGTAACAACTTCTTGATAATCTTTCGTTGGTTTTGGTTGATGCGTGTCCAAAACACAATCCTTTTCCACCTTGTCCGCTACCTACCCATAGGGTGGGCTACTTATTAATTGAATAAGTGGCCCACGTCATAGTGCTAAAAAAAAAGCTTAAAGCACGCTAAAAATACACCACTGCAATGAGTTCAAAACTCACCGCGCCCTATGGAGCTGGCGCACATTCCCCGCCTAATCCATCCACAATGGAACAGGTGTTGTAAACCAACATTCCGGTATAACTTTCCCCAGGGGTACCTTCTGCACCCAAACCGTCTGCTAGCAAGACGTTTTCTGAGATGGACACACCGGCTTCGTCCGCTACAGTTTTTAACACACGATCGTCAGCCGTAAGTTCAGCAAAAATAGTCGGAAGAGCTTTGTCACGAATTGATGTAGCCAACTCGTTAACCTTGGCAGCAGTTGGTGCATCCTCAGTTGAAACACCCAGCAATGTGCCCTCGACGGTTAACCCATAGGCTTTGGCATAATAGGACATTGCGTCATGGGTGGTAACCAAGCGGCGCTGCTCTTCCGGAATAGTTGCAATTTGTTCTGGGATCCAGGTATCTAATGCTTGCAACTCAGTCGTCAGTTCTTCAGCATTTTTGGTATACATATCGGCATTGTCAGGATCCACGGCGACAAGGTTATCCCGAATCAAAGCAACCATTGCTAGGCCATTCTCAACGTCATGCCAGACGTGAGGATCAGGCTCTAATTCACCCTCTTCTTCCACCTCAATTAGTTGCTGAACCGATTCATCATGTAAGGCAATTTTGGGAGCCTCAGTGTCAGAAGCTTCAGCCATCTCAATGATCGCAGGTTCAAAGTTAAGGCCAGCATAAAAGACCAGATCAGCCTCCTCGACTGCCTTAGTATCAGAGGGTGTGGCCTCATAGGTATGGGGGTCTTGATCGGGGGGAATTAAACAGTTCAGTGCTACCCCATCCGCTGCAATTTGAGAGGCTAAATCGCAAATAACGCTGTAGGATGCGACGACATTGATCTGGGAGTCATCCGCTACGCTAGCGGCTGTGTCAGATTCAGCTGCGCCGTCTGAACTGCTGGGTGTGGAACCACCAGTACAACCTGCAAGACCAATCGCGAGTGCGATCGCGCCTGCTAGGATGCCTTGGTTGTGTAAAAAATATCGCTGCATTAATATTCCTCTGTGAATGATGTTTTCAAAAAACGTCGAAAGTATTGGGATCAGCAGCCATGTGCCCACAACTGCACTAGTCAGCTCAACAACAAACCCACTTGAAAAGATTGATGAGAATCAATACTAACTAGCCTTTTTTGTGCGCCCTTATACGTCGGGATCGTTGATATTGCAGTAAGCTCAGCCTGCGTAGAGGCAAAACTATTCAAAACACAACGCTAAACGTAAATATTTCTACCTAGACATTTATATAACTAACCTATACACTGGTGTCAACCTTTGATTTGCCCACAATCTTCAGATTTACTTATTGGGAAAGCATTGCATTAGGCTTAGCTATAGTATTCGTGCAATTGTTATTTTAGGCAAGGAATCAGGTCACCTATTACAATGTCATTGCGAATCATGCCCTCTCATTAAATATGTTGTTCTAGTGCAGGCTAACTGGGATTAATTCCTGTTCTCGCTGTTACTAGAGATTAATGCCAATGCTGGAAGTTCAGAATTTGTCGGTCAATTACCGAGGCACTCAAGCCCTCAACGATATTAGTTTTTGCATTCCTGTAGGTCAGCTGGTAGGTATTATTGGCCCCAATGGCGCGGGTAAAAGCACCTTAGTAGAAGCCATTTTAAATTTGGTGCCCGTGACGCAGGGTGTAGTTCGTTTCAAAGAAGCTCCTCTAAGGCGTCAGCTGCTTAAAACGGCCTATGTGCCCCAACGCTCCCTCGTCGATTGGGATTATCCGGTAACCGTCTGGAATGTAGTGATGATGGCTCAGACCGTTCAGACCGGCATTTTTAAAGGATTTAGTCGCCAGGCTCGACATCTGGCTCAGGCAGCCCTTGAGCGGGTAGGGATGTATGAGTTACGAGATCGCCCCATTGGCAAATTGTCGGGGGGACAACAACAGCGCGTTTTTTTAGCACGGGCGTTAGCCAAAGAGGCTGAGCTATTAATTTTTGATGAACCCTTTACGGCGGTTGATCGCAAAACCGAGGATATTATTTTTGATATTTTTCAGGAGCTGCGGGCAGCAGACAAAACATTGCTCGTGATTAACCACGATTTGGGTGACTCGCTAGCTATCTATGACAATTTGCTGCTGCTTAACAAGCATTTGATTGCCCAAGGGAAACGTGAGGAAGTTGTCACCTCAGATAATTTAGAACGAGCTTATGGCCGGGGACTCGCCCGAGTTTTCGCTTAGGCCGTCATTAACTTACACTGCATCAATATTAGAGGAGATAAAGCGCTTCATGCTAGATTGGATTATTGAGCCGTTGTCGTTGAGCTTTATGCAACGGGCACTAATGTTAGGGATTGTGCTTGGGGTTCTCTGTGCAATTGTGGGAAGCTATATGATTGTGCAGCAGATGGGAATGTTAGCCCATGCCATTTCTCACTCGGTGATGGCTGGTTTGCCAATTGCATATGTGATTGGTGTTGCTTTATCAATAGGGGCGTTGGTTGCAGGAGT
>JBCCJR010000283.1:0-7169 GCA_039045805.1 Cyanobacteria bacterium P01_C01_bin.118 | reverse complement strand
CCCAGCTCATAATGGGCCGCCCCGCGATTTCCATAGGCCTCCGCATAGTCCTCATTCAGCTCAATCGCGGCTGTAAAGTCACTAATAGCCAGTTCAGAATAGTTCAGGGCTCTGAATATCAAGCCGCGATGGAAATAGGCTGAAGCATTGTCAGGATCAAGGCGGACAGCGTCGTTGAGGTATTCCAGAGCCGTTTCATAACTACCGCGCTCAGAGTCGATTAGACCGCGATAAATATAGGCTGTGGCCAGCTCAGGATCGGTCGCGATCGCACGATCAAAATCATCCTGGGCAAGTGCAGTATTGCCCAGGTCATAGTGGAGAATGCCGCGATTCAGATAGGCGACACTATACTGTGGATCAATGCTGAGGGCCAGGTCGTAGCTGTTAAAAGCGGCTGTGGTGTCTTCTAACCGGGCAAAGGTGGCCCCGCGAAATAGATAGGCGGGAGCATAATCGGGATTGAGGCTAATGGCCGCGTTAAATTCTTCGATGGCGGCTTCATTATTGCCCGCCCGATATTGTTCTACACCAGAGTTGTAGCGCTCGATATAGCTTGGTGTCTCGACAACTTCTGCAGGTGTCTCGTCAGGCAGCTCAGCGTCTTCGTCTAGGCCGTCTTCCAGCACCGGTTCTTCGTCTGGAAAGTCCTCTTCCAGAATGTCCTCTGGTAGCACTGGTTCTATAAAAGCAGGCTGGGCTTCAGGGGCGGCATCGGTGTCAGCGTCTTGAAAAATCGCTTCTTGATTCAAGTCTTCGGTGGCGGTAGTGCCAATGAATTGAGCCATGGTAGAGGCAGCTGTGCTTCCTAGAAGCGCTACTGTGCTCAGTAGGAGCAGAGCAAATTGGTTTTTATTCATGCCTATTCCCCTATGTGTATAAGTTAACTAAAAGTTACCCAGAGTTTGAGCCAGAGTGTTCATTAATTCAATCGCAGTTGATATGAAAAGGAGGCTTAAGGTTTGGCTAAACCATAGTGGTTAAACGATTTTGGACGGCTAGCGATCGCAAATATAGCCTCCAATCTGATGGTGTCTCTGGCTGGTCTGGTTGATACTGCATTTCTGGATCACCTGGCTAATATTCGTCTCCTGGCGCTAGTGAGAGGTGGCTGAAGTATGGGATTGGGGATAGTATTTGCGATCCACTGATTACCGATCCACTGATTATCTTTTCCAACCCCTTATTTGGATTGCTGACCAATCATCAGTCTGTGCTTGTCCAGCTCAATCGCTATGTTTTTTGTCTATTACCCGTATTTAGTTTGGGTGCCATTCAGTACTGACATGTTGGATGGCTATTGTTTGGGTTGACGTCTGGTTGTATCCCTCGTAAGCGTGGGCTTGGGGTATGAGCCCATCAGAAATTCACCCTTGGCAGCGACAGGATTAGTCTCATTTCAATCGGCCATCTTTAGGCCCCCTTTTTGGAGGTCGGCTGCTCTCAATGTCGACGCCTGCCCTCATAACTTGCGATCGGACAGGATTGTATATCAGTCAGGGTCACATCGAATTTCCACTAAAAAACCATCCGGGTCATAAAAGTAAATGCCACGTCCGGTGGGACGGCTAACAGGACCGTGATCGATGGGAATCTGATTTTGTTTAAGGATCGCAACAGCCTGGTCAAAGAATAAAGGGTCAATATCAAATGCCAGATGGTTGGCCCGAGTAAATTGTTGGGTGGGGTCCGGATTGGGCGGTTCTAACTCCGGTTCACTAAAGAGATCAAGGATAGTGCCGTCAGGGAGTTCAAAATTTGCCACTTTTCCCTCGGCCACTAGCTTTACCAGAGTTTTAGGAACTTTATCCCCCGTTAGCTCCCATAGACCCAGGATGTTGCCGTAAAAGTGACGGGATGCATTCATGTCTTTGACATTCAATGCAATGTGGTGGACTCCTTTTAAGGTATTAGGAGTCAGTCCTGTAACCTGCTGTGGGATAGATGCCGTCATTGTAATCAATCAGTTCGAAGTTACTTCAACCAGTGACCGATATGCTTTAAAGAGAGCCTTTATCCTATTTTTTCTCCCAAATCAGCCAGTTTTTCAGAGCAAGCTATATTTTGTAGTGGAGAAAATCACATTGGATTTGGTTTATAAAGAAGGTCGATAATAATAGTTATAGTCTCCGCTTCACTGAATTAGTCTTAATTCTTATGCACAGTACTTTTTTAGAACGCTTGCACAGTCCCGAAAGACCCGTCATTGTTTTCGATGGGGCCATGGGTACCAATCTACAGGTGCAAGAGCTAACAGCTGATGACTTTGGCGGCCTGGAGTACGAAGGCTGCAATGAGTATTTGGTGATGACCAAGCCTGAGGCCGTTGAAAAGGTTCACCGTGATTTTTTGGCGGCTGGCGCTGATGTGATTGAGACAGATACTTTCGGTGGCAGCACGTTTGTCTTAGCAGAGTATGGCCTGCAGGATCAGGCCTACGAAATGAACAAGCTGGCTGCAGAATTAGCCAAACGATGTACGGCTGATTTTTCCACACCTGAAAAACCCAGGTTTGTGGCAGGGTCCATGGGGCCTGGTACAAAGCTGCCCACCCTCGGGCATATCACCTATGATGAGCTGCTAGAAGCCTTTACAGTACAAGCTGAAGGTCTGTATGACGGTGGCATCGACTTATTTATTGTCGAGACCTGTCAGGATGTGCTGCAGATTAAGGCGGCACTTAATGCGATTGAGGCTGTTTTTGCCAAAAAGGGGACACGGTTGCCTCTGATGGTATCTGTGACTATGGAAACCACGGGCACGATGCTAGTGGGGTCTGACATTACGGCAGTAGTCAGTATTCTTGAACCCTATCCTATTGATGTTTTGGGTCTTAACTGTGCCACTGGGCCAGACCTGATGACGGAGCATATCAAGTACTTATCAGAAACATCGCCATTTGTGGTGTCCTGTGTGCCCAATGCGGGACTGCCAGAGAATATTGGCGGCCATGCCCACTACAAGCTGACGCCGATGGAGCTGCGGATGGCCCTGCATCGGTTTGTGGAAGATTTGGGGGTGCAGGTGATCGGCGGTTGTTGCGGTACTCGACCTGAGCACATTGCGGCGTTGGCTGAGATTTCAGAGGAGTTGAGTCCTAAGCAGCGAGACATTCGATCCCCCTCCGATTCCCCCTCTAGGGGGAGGGAAGAGTTGCCGATACCGAGACCGGCATTGAATTATACGCCTTCTGCTGCGTCGATTTATGGGGCTCAACCCTATGAGCAGGATAATTCGTTCCTGATTGTGGGGGAACGGTTGAATGCGAGTGGTTCTCGTAAGGTGCGGGAGCTGCTGAATGAGGATGACTGGGATGGGTTGATCGCGATCGCAAAACGTCAGGTCAAAGAAGGAGCCCACATTCTCGACGTCAACGTGGACTACGTAGGCCGCAACGGCGAATCCGATATGCACGAAATGGTGTCCCGTCTGGTCACCAACGTCACCCTGCCCCTGATGCTCGACTCCACCGAGTGGACCAAAATGGAAGCCGGTCTCAAGGTAGCTGGAGGAAAATGCATCCTCAACTCCACCAACTATGAGGACGGCGATGAGAGATTCTTCAAAGTATTAGAGTTGGCTAAAACCTACGGTGCTGGTGTTGTCATCGGCTGTATTGACGAAGACGGTATGGCCCGAACTGCCGAGAAGAAATTCCAAATTGCTCAACGGGCTTATCGTGATGCCCTGGAATATGGCCTGCCACCCCATGAGTTGTTCTTTGACACTCTGGCCCTACCTATTTCCACCGGTATTGAAGAAGATCGCGAGAACGCGAAGGCTACCATTGAATCCATCAAAAAGATAAAAGAGACTCTTCCCGGTGTTCACTTCATGTTGGGTGTGTCCAATATCTCCTTTGGTCTGAGCCCTGCGGCCCGGATCACCCTCAACTCTATGTTTCTGCATGAGGCGATGCAGGTAGGTATGGACGGTGCCATTGTCTCAGCCGCCAAGATTTTACCCCTGATCAAGATCGATCCAGATCATCAAAAAGTATGCAAAGACCTGATCTACGATAACCGAGAATTTGATGGTGATATTTGTACCTATGACCCGCTGGGTAAATTAACAACATTATTTGAAGGCGTCACAACTAAAGATGCCCGTTCGTCAGCGTCGTTGGCCGACTTACCCATCGAAGAACGTCTGAAGCAGCACATCATTGATGGTGAGCGCATTGGTCTTGATGAAGCGTTGCAAGTTGCTTTAGATACCCCCTACGAGCCTTTGCAGATCATCAATACCTTCTTACTAGATGGCATGAAAGTTGTCGGTGAGCTGTTTGGCTCTGGTCAGATGCAGCTTCCCTTTGTACTACAGTCTGCTCAAACCATGAAAGCAGCGGTTGCGTTTTTAGAACCGCTGATGGAGAAAGAAGACGGTCAGGATGACTCTGGTAAAGGTAAGTTCCTGATTGCAACAGTGAAGGGAGATGTTCATGATATTGGCAAAAACCTGGTGGATATTATTCTCACCAACAATGGTTATAAGGTGATTAATCTAGGTATCAAACAAACTGTTGATGCCATTGTGACCGCCTACGAAGAGCATAAGCCCGACTGTATAGCTATGAGTGGCCTCTTGGTGAAGTCCACCGCATTTATGAAAGAGAATCTCTCGGTCTTTAACGAAAAAGGAATTTCTGTTCCGGTGATTCTCGGTGGAGCAGCCCTCACGCCTAAGTTTGTTTATGGAGATTGCCAGGATACCTATGGTGGTCAGGTGATTTACGGTAAAGATGCCTTTGCCGATCTTACCTTTATGGATCGGTTGATGCCTGCTAAGAAAGAAGAGAGTTGGCAGGATGCTAAAGGCTTTATTGGTGACTATGCTCAGTACAATAAAAAGGGACGCAAAGCGATTGAGCGAGCTGAAGCTGAACTCAACGGTGGCACCAAAAAAGAAAAGAAAAAAGAACCAGAGGTAATCGATACTAATCGATCCGAAGCGGTAGAAATTGATATTCCTAGGCCTAAGCCTCCATTCTGGGGTACTAAGGTGCTTAACCCTGATGATTTTGACATGGATGAGCTCTACTGGCATCTGGATAAGCAAGCATTATTTGTTGGCCAGTGGCAGTTTCGTAAGCCTAAAGCTCAAACCCGTGAGGAATACGACCAATTTTTGGCAGAGAAAGTCCATCCCATTTTGGCGGAGTGGAAACAGAAAATAAAAGACGAGAACTTACTTCATCCGCAGCTGGTTTATGGTTACTTTCCCTGTACGGCTGAGGGTAACTCTGTTCATGTATATGATCCATCGGTGATGGAGAAAGGCTTGTCTCCTGATGATGCGGAGCCTCTGTTTACCTGGGAGTTCCCTCGTCAGAAGTCTATGCGACGTCTGTGTATTGCTGATTTTTTCTTGCCGAAGGAGCAGAATCAGTTTGATGTCTTCCCAATGCAGGCGGTGACAGTGGGTCAGATTTCGGCGGACTATGCCCGTCAGCTATTTGCGGATGATAAGTACACTGACTATCTGTATTTCCATGGTTTGGCGGTGCAGGTGGCGGAGGCCATGGCGGAATGGTGTCATGCGCTGATTCGTAAGGAGTTGAGCTATGGTGACCAGGAGCCGGACAATATTCGCGATATGCTGGCCCAGCGGTATCAGGGGAGTCGGTATAGCTTTGGTTATCCGGCTTGTCCAAATGTGCCAGATCAAGCGAAGCAGCTGGAGATTCTTGGGACAGACCGTATTGGCATGACCATGGATGAAAGCGATCAGTTGTATCCAGAAGAGTCCACCACAGCGATTATTACCTATCATCCAACCGCCAAATACTTCAGCGCATAATCATCATGTAGGGTGGGCACGGCCCACCTTCTCTTTTTGCAAAACGTTGAGGCCAGAATCAATGTCCAGCCACCGCGTTCCAATTCTTAAGCCTGATCAGTCCTATACTTTTGCCAGTTACTTCAAAATGAAGTTTCCGGTAGCTGAGATTTTGCAGGAATTAGGTGTTACGTTTGATGTTGCTGCCCTTGAATTTCAGCAAAATTCGAAGGAATTAATGCCCGTTGCTGAAGCCCTTAAAACACGGCTAGAAAATCGTCGACAACGAGTCCGACTCACAAGTGAAGCAGCCCGACGAGACGTTCTCATTGCGCCAGTCTTGCTAGAGGTGGCAGATTTGACCCAGGCGATTGTCAATATTGAATATCCTGTCGAGGTTAATCAATATCTGAGTGGGGATTTGGATTATTTATTGGAGACCAAGCATCGGTTCTTGGTAGTAGAGGCAAAGCAGGTGGATCCTATACGAGGGTTTACCCAGCTAGCCACTGAGTTAATTGCTCTGGATCAATGGATCGAATTGAGCGATCCAATTTTGTATGGAGCCATCACCACAGGGGATATTTGGCAGTTCGGCAGTTTAGACCGCGCCGCTAAGCAAATCACTCAGGATACAATCCTCTATCGTGTGCCGACTGATTTGGCTCAGCTGATGCAAATTTTAGTTGGCATCTTACAAGCTGAATAAGGATGGCAGATGTGAAAATTATGGCTAATAAAGCTACCCAGATCGCTAACAGTCTAAGCAAAGCACTGCTTGAAAACGGTCCTATGGTGTATGTCCTTTATGAATATGAACTAGAAGAAAATATTGATTATTGGCATAAGTCCATCCTGAAGGATAAAGAAGACTTCGGTATCGTCATTACTGAAAATCGTAGCCATGTCGCCATGCTACTGATTGAGGCAGACAAAACTATTTATATCAACGAAGCAGCCCGCGAGAAGTTACAGAATTTATGGTCCCAAACCTATATGCAGAATATGCTGCGGTTTGTTGCGATGATTGTGGAGTATGTGTTGAACAACCAGTTCTTTTTTAATGGAGTTAAAGTTGACAAATAGTGGTTTCTAGAACGTCAAGGCCTCGTTTTGGTCCCGATATAGGTCCGAAGGTATCATGCTAATCGAAAACCTTCACTTTTGCTTGAAACGCTTCTTGGACAATGGGTTCAAAGATAATTATTTTCTTAACCTGTTGCCCCTATAGGCAACTAATCAATTTCAAATTAAGGTGCGGGAGGCAGACTAAAATTTTTGAGAACTGAGAATTTTAGGCGTGACCTTACTCAGTCTATTTGTTCTGGCTGTAGACTTTTGAATCGGAAAAACACTAGGAATGCTGAGGTCAGATGGTTGTTTTTCTTATT
>JBCCJR010000282.1:0-7227 GCA_039045805.1 Cyanobacteria bacterium P01_C01_bin.118 | reverse complement strand
CTCCTCATGGGAAATCCGCGCCAAAATAGTCGGGTTGGCAATCTTGTACCCATTCAAATTTAAGATCGGTAGTACAGCCCCATCTCGAGCCGGATTAATAAACTTATTAGAGTGCCAGGCCGTAGCCAGGGGACCGGTTTCTGCTTCGCCGTCCCCCACAACACAGGGAATAATTAGATCAGGATTATCCAGTACCGCTCCATAGGCGTGGGAAACACTGTAGCCCAGCTCGCCGCCTTCGTGGATAGATCCCGGTGTCTCTGGAGTAACATGGCTACCGATATAGCCAGGGAAAGAGAACTGCTTAAAAAATCGCTGCATCCCCTCCACATCTTCGCTTTTGTCGGGATAGATTTCAGAGTAGGTTCCCTCCAGATAGACGGGACCCAGAACACCGGGTGCGCCATGACCGGGCCCTGCCACGAAAACCATATCCAGGTCGTACTTTTTGATCAGACGATTACAGTGAACATAGGTAAAACTCAATGCTGGTGAAGCACCCCAGTGCCCCAGCAGACGATGTTTCACATGTTCAGCTTTGAGGGGCTCTTTGAGCAGGGGATTATCCCGCAAATAGATCATGCCAACAGCGAGATAATTACAAGCTCGCCAGTAAGCATCTAGCAAGTGCAACTCTTCTTCTGTCAGTGTTGATGATGGGAAAACACTAGGTTGAATGGGAGCTTGAACCATGATTAACCTTCCCGTAATTAGACTAAACTTAGTCGGTTCAGATATAGAACTAATACCCGTGATGTGGATGTTCTAATACTGTTTTTTAAGAACTTGTCCCCATGCTAACGCCTTAAATAGAAAGTGAAGATGAGGAACCCATAACCTTTGGATTTATAACAATTATTGAATGTCAAAAATTGTGTAACTCACATAGCTGGACAGATAGTATTTAACGCGACAATTTCACAAAAATACGGATAACGTTAAAACTTTCTCCAAACGTGCCAGCGTTATTTGAATAGAGTAGCTGAAACGTTTATATCCAGAGATTTACGTATGGATACTAAGATTTGATTAACAGGCATTAGAATTTAGTATTTTTTAGAATTCATCCTTAAGGAAATCTTTTGTTTTAGGTGGGGGTCATTTTCAATTAACGATTTTAATGGTTAAACAAGTAGATATCTGTTTGTTTAGGGTGGTTTAGTTACTTTGATGGTGGCAATAGGAAAAAATGATTGATAAATCTCCAGATGGTATCTCAACAAGATTTTAGCTACGAGAGTATTGACTATGGCTATGGTTAAAACAGCTCCCTGTAGCGATTCTAATCATAGTTTCCTCCTCGCGCCCTTACGTCGTCAAAGTCAGGATATTGCCCTATGAAAATAGCTTTTTTCAACACCAAGCGTTACGACGAACGATCATTTACAGAAGTCAATAGAGACTATGGGCATGAGCTAACATTTTTTGAATCTCGGCTAACACCCGATACAGCATCTTTGGCATCGGGTTTTCCAGCGGTGTGTGTGTTTATTAATGATGAGGTGGGGGAAGAGACGCTACGTGAGATCGCAGCCACCGGCACCAAACTGATCGCCCTCCGCTGCGCCGGTTTCAACAACGTCAATCTAAGCGTAGCCAAGGAACTAGGGATGACCGTAGTACGGGTCCCCGCCTATTCCCCCTATGCCGTAGCCGAACATGCTGTGGGGTTGATCATGACCCTCAATCGCAAACTCTACCGAGCTTACAACCGTGTGCGGGACGACAACTTTTCCCTGGATGGTCTGCTAGGGTTTGACCTCTACGGCAAAACCGTAGGTGTAGTGGGCACTGGCAAGATCGGTCAATGCTTTGCCCAAATTATGCACGGATTTGGCTGTAAGCTCCTGGCCTATGATGTGAAACCCAACCCAGCCTGTGAGAAAATCGGCGTCGAATATGTGGAGCTACCCATGTTGTTAACCCGCTCCGATATTATCTCTCTTCACTGTCCCCTGTTGCCCTCCACCCATCATCTGATCAACCAAGAGTCAGTTCAGCATCTAAAGCCAGGGGTGATGCTGATCAACACCAGCCGTGGGGGGCTGATCGATACCCAGGCTGTCATTGAAGCCATTAAATTTGGCCGTATAGGCTACGTCGGCATTGATGTCTATGAACGAGAAAAGGAACTATTTTTTGAGGATCTGTCCGATACCGTAATCCAGGACGACACCTTTCAATTGTTACAGTCATTTTCTAATGTGGTGATTACGGCCCACCAGGCGTTTTTTACAAAAGAGGCTTTGCACAATATTTCTAATACCACACTGTCTAATATTAGTGACATTGAAACGGAACATCACTGTGTAAATATTGTAGACCCGATCCAGGGCTAAAGAAGTTTTGCCAGGAATTAGCGCGGCAAGGCAAAACTGGGACTTAAGGAGATAGAACCTATGGAAAAGATTGTTATATTAAACACAAAGAAGATTTAGCGTTTGGTGTGGAACAGGAGATGGATATTGTCTCCCTCAGTTTTGTACATAAACCGGAAGACGTGCAAGAGCTTAAGGTACTGCTGGCGAAGAAAAGGGCTAATATTCCAGTACTGGCCAAACTGGAGAAACCGCAAGCCATTGAAAATCTAGAAGCCATCGTAGATGAAACCGACACGAGCCGAAGCCAGCGATGTGGCCAACGCCATTATCGACGGCACTGATGCAGTCATGCTGTCCAGAGAGTCCGCCATTGGTGACTATCCTGTAGAAGCCGTGAAGATGTTAGTCCTAAATTTTTTCAAAATTCACACGGTGGGTTCGACGGAGGGCTGACGGTAGGGCGTTGTTTGCCCTAGCTTTTGTGCCGTTTCCACGATGTGGGCTTTAAAGCTGACGTATGGATACATGAACTAGCGATATAGATATCGTGTTGAATAGTTCACAAACCCTCTGCAATATGACCTAATGATAGGTACTGTATCAAACTCACATTTGATACAGTACCCATGTGTGTCTCCACTACAACAAAAAACTTGAGTGCGCTCCTAATTAAGCAATAGTTTCATGAGTTACAGCTTTTTTCGTTCAGCTTCCTTTTTCGATAAAGGCTTGTTTCCTGGTTCAATCAAACAGACAGACACAAAAAAAATAGGCAGTGACCTGGTCGAGCTATCGGCTCAATATTCCTTGTATAGTCTGGTATTTGGTGAAGATGCAGCAGAAATCTTTCCCAGCGATGACTCACTTTTCCAAATCGACGATGGCATGGTCATGGTGGACATTGCAGCCAGGGATAGGGAGCTGCTGCTGACCGAGTTAGCTAACCATGGCTTTGTTGCGATCGCAGAATATGGGGCTGTGGTGTCAGGCTATTTACCCATGGAACACCTGATGGCCATTGCTGATTCTGAGGCCATCCAGTTTATCCGACCCACCTATCAGCCCATTATTCGCCAGGGCAACGCTGGAAATCAGGGAACCATTGCCCTCAAAGCCGACATCGCCCAAACAGAATTTAATGTCACCGGTGCTGGTGTGACCATTGGCGTCCTGTCCGATAGCTTTGATAACCGGGGTGGGGCCAGCGCCGATCGCCTGAGCGGTGACCTGCCTGACGTCAATGTTTTACAGGATTTACCTGGGGGCGGCTCCGATGAGGGCCGGGCCATGCTGCAGCTAATTGCAGACGTTGCCCCCGGTGCCAGCCTGGCCTTTAAAACTGCATTTTTGGGTCAGGCCAGTTTTGCCCAAGGCATTTTAGACTTAGCCGCAGCCGGGGCAGACATCATTGTTGACGATGTGATTTACCTGGCTGAACCCTTTTTCCAGGATGGCATTATTGCCCAGGCCGTCGATCAAGTAGCAGCCCAGGGTGTCGCCTACTTCTCAGCGGCTGGCAACAACGGTGACAACGCCTATGAAAGCGCTTTTCGCAACAGCGGTATTTCCCTGGATTTTGGCAATTTGCAAGTAGAAGCCCACGACTTTAACCCAGGGGAAGGGGTGGATGTTTTTCAGGCCATTACCCTGGGGGCAGGGGCTGAAATCAACCTGTCATTTCAGTGGGACTCGCCCTATTTTTCAGCCTCTGGGGGGCAAGGGGCCACTAACGACCTGGATATCTTTTTGCTCGATAGCATCACCAACGAAGTTGTTGCCGCCAGCTTTGATGACAACATCAACGGAGATCCTATTGAAATTCTCAACTTTACAAATCCGGAGCTAGCGGATACTTCATACAACCTAGTAATTGGCAAATTTAGTGGTGCCGATCCGGGTTTGATCAAATATGTCGGCTTTGGTGAACTGTCTATTGATGAATATGCCACCAACAGCGGCACCCTCTATGGCCACGCCAATGCCCGAGGGGCTCAAGCTGTCGGTGCCGCTTTCTTTGAAGAATCTCCTGCCTTTGGTGACGCGACTCCTACGGTGGAGCCATTCTCAGCAGTGGGGGGCACACCAATTTTGTTTGACACCGCTGGCAATCGACTGGCGCAGCCCGAAAACAGACTAAAACCCGAAATTGTTGCCCCTGATGGTGGCAACACCACCTTCTTTGGGCAAGACATTGCCGCTGATGCGGACAGTTTTCCTAACTTTTTTGGGACATCGGCGGCGGCCCCCAATGCGGCGGCAGTGGCAGCACTCTTATTGGAGGCGGTACCTGAAGCTACCCCCACAGACATTTACCAGGCCCTACAAACCTCAGCTCTGGATCTGGATGACCCCAGTACCCAAGGGTTTGATGTCGGCTTTGATGCCGCCAGCGGCTTTGGCTTGATTCAGGCGGATGCAGCGCTCCGTACCTTGCTCAATGACCAGTCGCCTGAACTACCCACCCCAATTTTGGTCGGTACGGACCAGGCGGACACCATAGCGGGTACCGCCGGTCAGGACATCATTCAAAGTCTGGCTGGCAATGACCGGATATCGAGTGCTGCAGGCAATGACGAAATCGATGGGGGAGCTGGCAATGACACCCTTAATGGTGGGGCGGGGGATGACCTGCTGCTGGGGAATATGGGCGATGACGTGCTGCGAGGGGATGAAAATGCGGCTGATGGAGGTCGCGATCTCATTTTTGGCGGTGATGGCAATGACCGCATCGGCGGCAAAGCAGGCAACGATGAACTCTTTGGTGACGCCGGTAACGACAGAATCTGGGGGGGCACCGGTGACGATCTACTCAACGGCGGTCTAGGCAATGACACCCTCACCGGCGGCAATGGCCGCAGCCTTGCAGAAACAGACACCTTTGTTCTCAGTGCTGGAGCCGGTACCGACATTATTACTGACTTTGAGCTCGGCATTGACCTGATTGGGCTATCAGGCATTACCACCAACGACCTCAGCTTTACCGCCAATACAATCCGTCTGGGCAACGAAACCCTGGCGATTCTCAACGACATTACCAATGCGGCCGTCGTTGATTTTGTGACTGTCTAATATCAATTCCCGAAAAGTCAGCTACAAGTCTCAGACCAAAATCCTTTACTCGGGCTGCTGGGCACCATCCTCGGTCTGATCCGCTCCTTTGACGCCATCGAGATCGGCAGGGTTCCAATGCAGAAATTGTTACTGGCGGCATCAGCGAAGCGCTTGTGTCTACGGCTGCAGGTATGGTTGTCGCTGTCATATCGATGTGATCTTTGCAATTCTTGCTTTTCTATAATGATGTAACTTCTCTATCTATACAGTTATGGCAAATCTCTTCCACTTGGCCTTTCCTGTCAATAATATTGCCGACACTAAACGTTTTTATGTTGATGGTCTGGGCTGTAAGCCGGGGCGAGAATCTCCCAGTGCGCTGATCATGAACTTTCAGGGCCATCAGCTGGTGGCCCATGTTACCCGCGATCAGCTATCGGCCCAGGGAAGTATCTATCCCAGGCACTTTGGCTTAGTATTTGATAACGAGGCTGAGTGGGAAGCCCTGGCAGACCGCGTCAAAGAACAAAACCTGACCTTTTACCAGAAACCGAAACGACGCTTTGATGGCACCTCGCTGGAGCACCGCACCTTCTTTTTAGAAGATCCGTTCCACAATCTTCTGGAGTTTAAGTATTATGTTTGCTCCATCGCCATTTTTGGAGAGGCTGACCACGGCCAGGTAGGTGAGGTGTTGGTGAGTCAATAGTCTGGATTTATCGGACATTGCCCTACTGACGGGTCAGCCCTGCGCGAACTGTCAAGTCAGCGCTTGTGCTATCGCAGCTAGACTCTGCTGGTCTCGCAACATACCATTATGGCTAAACACCGGTAATCGTTGATTTTCCCCAACGGGTAGACGGCAGTGGTGAGCGGGCAACACCAGCAGATCGTAGGGCGTCCACAGGGATAACGGTCGACAGACCGACAGCATTTCCATATCTTGATTCAGATTCGCCAAAAAACCGCTCCCCGGACGCATCTGGCGAACCCCAATATTCCAGCGAAACCAGGCCAATGTGGACCCATAGTGGGGGACCGCCACCCCCACAAACCGGCGCACCCGCTGCAGCCCCCCTAGACGCTGCAAATAATAGCGACTGACCAAACCACCCATGCTAAACCCCAGCAAGTTAAACCGCTGTTGGTCACTCAAAGTCTCATCTACAAATGTCTTTAGCTGATGTGCTTGCTGGTCAATACTAATATCACCATTGTTCGGCGTCAGATTTACCGCATGCACACTCCAGCCCTGATCTTCCAGATAGGGGCGCAGCTGCCAAAAAATATTGACTGTATTCCATAGACCATGCACCAGCACTACCGCTGGTTTATCACTATGCGTCACTCTTGCCCCGACCCTCTAGCCAAAACAAAAACACCGCAATACCCACCACACCCATCTGCACGGCTAGATTAGGCAACGCTGTTTCCACATTCTTACCCGCTAACAACTGGGTAAAAAATACAAACCCACCCAATAAACCAGAAGCCAGGACAGCACCATAGATCACCCGCCGCAATCCCTTAAACGGAGCCTGAGTTTCTGCAACCAGACGTTCAAACCGCTCCTGACTCATTCCAGGAGGTTTGACAGGCGTTTGCGCCTTTGCCTTAGATTTTGACTGCTTTGCCTTAGACTTCTTTACCATCGAGTCACCGCTAAAAAGGTTACTTACCATTTTTTCAAACTATGGCCCATCCAGATAGCCTTTAAGGTTAATAACCATTTTTGATGGCCCATCTTAATAGAGACTACTGCTATACTATCTTCTCGAATATGCCAACGTGGCTCAGTGGTAGAGCACTCGATTCGTAATCGAGCGGTCACGAGTTCAAATCTCGTCGTTGGCTT
>JBCCJR010000281.1:0-7266 GCA_039045805.1 Cyanobacteria bacterium P01_C01_bin.118 | reverse complement strand
GCGTATGGCCTTTAGTCTGCCAACTAAAGCTCAGTTTTCCATTGGTGTTGCCAAAAACCGTCCTGAATTGTCAGAGAAATTAGACAATGCGCTATCTGATTTAATCAAGGATGGCACAGCAGCACAACTTTGGGAAAAGTGGATTCCGTGGAAGCCCTTTCCCCTTTAAATTTAGTAAGATTTTTTTTGGCTCAGGGCTTATTAAAAATTAAGCTTATATCCAGAGCCAGGTAAATGGTTTAACTATGACTGATTTACTTCCCATAAAACTGGATAACGTTTACTTTTAGAATTTTGTCGCAGCGCGCAAAATTCTAAACCACCTCACCGATCACCCAACCCGCTATTAGGGATATCTTTGATATTTTTTCGTAGGGTTTTTAGGGCGAGCGGAAGCGCCCTAGCCATGGGGGTGTGGGGAACTTGGAGGGACCCCGCGTAACCGGTTTTGCCAATCGACAAACCCTGTAGAGCATTGGGATTTTTCTTTAGCAATTCCTTAGAAAAAGTAAGAATCTTGACTATGATTCCGTAACTTTCAATACATACATGTTATGACAAGTTGGTTTTTACTTTACGCATTGCCCCCTTATTGGAGATTCCCATAGTGACTGGAGTTCTCACACAGACAAAGCCTCTTTCAGACAAGGCTTTGACAGATTTAGAGACCTACGTTAGCTCAGACGGACGAGCAGATTTGGTAAAGCAGGTTCGCGCCAAAATTGATGAGCTAGGTATCCAGTACATTTATTATCAGTTTGTCTCCATCACGGGCAAAATCACCGGTAAGGGCGCACCTGCCGACCATTGGGAGACCATGGCGGCCAAGGGAATTCAGTTAGTCTATGGGGCGACGGTAAATCTAGCCATTGATCGTACCCAAAATTATCTGGGCTATGGTCCGGAATCTGCAGAGCTTGTTGCTATTCCGGATCCGGAAACGTTTTGTCAACTTCCTTGGGATAAACGCGTAGCCAGGGTCTACTGTTTCTGTTTTCGCAATCGCGAGGAACTTGAAGACCCTGGTGCTTTTCTTACTAGCGACTGTCGCGGTAATCTCAAGCGTATCCACGATGCATTTCAACAAAAGCATGGGTTACAGCTACGTCACGGCTGTGAACCTGAAATGATGTGGCTAAAGAAAGGGCCTGATGGTAAACCCAATGGCGGTGTGACCAAGCCAAACTGTTATCACATTGATCAGTTTGAAGAACTGCGTCCGGTTTTCTTGCGGGTAATTGAATATTGTCGTGCCATGGGTCTGGATATGATCCAGGGGGACCATGAGGACGCGCCGGGGCAGCTAGAGTTAAACTTTATGTTTGACGATGCGTTGAGGACTTGCGATCGCTTAACCACCTATCGTCAAATTTGTGCCCAGGTAGCCCGTGAGTTTAATCTAATCGCCTGTTTTATGTCGAAACCTTTTTTAGGCGTATCGGCATCGGGCTGTCACCATAATCTCTCTCTATGGCGAGGGGGTGAGGAAACAGTAAAGACCTTTGACCTGGAAACACTGCCGGGGATGGATGGGAACTATAACTATCATTCTGGTGGAGAGAATACCTTTATGCCCGTTGAGGGCGGTTCTCCTCGGGTCCCGGGTCCTGTGGGATTAAACTGTATTGGTGGGGTAATCGCCCATCTGGGAGCCTTGACGGCCATCGGTTGTTCTACGGTAAATTCCTATCGTCGTTTGTGGGATGCGGGTTTTTGGGCTCCGGTTTATTCAGACTGGGGTTATCAGAACCGTACCTGTGGTCTCAGGGTGTCTGCCCCAGGACGGTTTGAGTATCGCGCTGTTGATTCTATGGTGAATCCTTACCTGATGGCAGCGGCTATGCTACAAGCCTTTGACGATGGCATTAGCAACAATCTGGATCCGGGCGAGCCAGAACAGCGCAACATCTATGAAGCTATGGAAGAAGGTAAGCAGGTGAAAAAGCTACCCATGTCTTTGGGAGAAGCATTGGAGCGTCTTGCAGACGATGAGGTAATTAAGTCGGCATTGCCCGGTGAGATGTATCGTCTCTTTGATGAGTATAAGCGCGACGAGTGGATTCGGTTCCTAGCCACTACCAGTGACTGGGATGTAGAGAATTATATGTATTGTCTACCTTGAGGATGGCACCATGGCTGTTGTTGGAAAGATAGATAGCATCTGGCGTTATCCCGTCAAAAGTATGCGGGGCGAAGAGTTGGCTGAAGCATTTGTCGCCTTTGCTGGTGTGATGGGAGATCGTCTTTATGGTGTTGTCAAAGGCGGAGGAAACCCCGGATTTCCCTGGCATACTGCCCGTGAGCAAGAATCATTACTGCTCTATCAGCCGCGCTATAAAAATCAGGCAGCTACCCTTAAGCCTGAGCATTTAGACGCTGCCCAAGGAATGGCTCCCGGCATTAATCCCTTATATCCAGAAACCGAACAGTTTTCCGTTGAGGTGGAAACTCCTGAGGGAGATACCTATAGCCTTGGAGATGGTTCGTTTTTGGCACACCTCAAAACTGTGACAGACGATCAGACACTCAGTCTAAAATTTACTCAAAGAAGTCAATACGATTGTCGTCCTTTGTCACTATTTTCTTTGCAGATGTCTGATCTGCTTACCCAGGAACTAGTCATGGAAATCGACAAACGTCGGTTTCGAGCCAACCTTTATGTGAACTGGGAGCAAGATAAACCCTATGAAACTGAACTGGTGGGTAAACGACTGAAGATTGGCGAGATGCTAGAGATTAATGTGCTTGAACGAGATCCTCGTTGCAAGATGATTACTCTGGATCCGGATACGTCCGAGGCAAATCCTGAGATTGTTAAACATGTGAATAAGGCTCATTCAGGCTTTGCAGGCGTCTATGGAGCTGTTTTAGTAGAAGGTGTTGTTAAAGCCGGTGATGCGATTCAGATACTTGATTGATTTACGGAAGGTGTTTCTTTTAATGCCCAATCGATTGATTACGCTGACGAGCATGTAGGCAAATTTGCTCGGGCTGTACTTCCGCTAAACTTCGTCAATACTGACTCTGAATCTCCAACGGTAACGGTCGCAAGCGCACCGCTAATTTCTGAGTCTGCTACGCGGATTTGTCCTAAGTCACTGCTTGGCAGAGTATCGTCAACATCAATAGTAAAGCTTGCCCTATCGCCCGGACCTAGAGAGGCAATGCTTAGTGCGAGTTCGGCATCACCGTCATCAACACCGTCTGCGGCGAGCTGGACAATGTCACCAGCTTCAACCTCAAATGGCTGAAAAACTTCAACGCCTGCACCAGTGGCAGAGGTATCAAAGATCAACATCCCGACACTTTGTGATAGATCGAGTTCAAGCGTTAGCTCTTCGAGGACACACGCTCCTATATTTGTAATCACAAAGCGGTCTTTTGGAGCACTTTCAACAAATTCGATCTCGACTACAGAGTCTGTTGCGGCAGCTTCGGTTTCAACTGCGGTGCCTTCATCGGTAATCGACCTTGACTCTTCAGCAGACAAGAATGTACACCCACTTAGAAAAAGTATCAGTGCCCATGGACATATCTGTTTTCTTAAAATCATTATGTTGTCCTATTACTGCCTGCAGCTCACCAGCGGCGAAACTATAGGTTGAACGACTCTATGATTTTAGTTGATAGTCTCTGACCTGTCGGCATCGACATAGTTATAAGAGGAGACTCAAAAACGAAGGGGAATCGCTCTTTGCCTGCCATCAAAGCGCAACCTCCATTTTTAGATTTGGCACTATGTTAGGACTTATGTCTCCCCCCGTTGAGACCGTTACGCCAAACTGACTTAACACATGCAGTGCATGTTCTATTTGTGGAGCTGTATCTGGATAAACAATGCCCGGCACAGGTGGAGCAGCTCCATCCAAACCGAGCAAACGCTCTAGCTGTATCAATGCCCCCAAGGCTGTGAGATGGGTTTGTCCCTGCGGATCAACGATAGTTGTAATGGCCTTTTTAGGAGAGTTATTAATATCCTTACCGGCAACCGTGATCTGAATTTCATGGCTGGCACCCTCGCCAGGGTTATAAAGAAGTGCTCGTCGTAAGGGTGTAAAGCGATCGCAACTGATCAATTTCCAAATGCCAGAGCGGACTAAAAATCGCAGAAAATTGGTTGAAAAGGCATCATCAAAGGCGATGCGGGCAGCAACGGTTTTAGCCCCTGTAGTGTGTGGCAATGTCAGCTGCTCCGGCGTGTCAAAACGATAAACGGGTGTAGTGTGGCCATTGGGAAAGGTAACCGTACGCGGGTCGGTGTAGGGCAAAACTTGAGTTGGTTGGCCATCAACTATGGTCTCAAAGGGTGTAGCCAGCCGATCCATATATTCAACAGAATTTGGACCAGATTTATCCTTAACCGAAAACAAAACGCTGATGTCGATGCGCTCTGTAGTTTGCATCGTTTGAGCCCTGGCTACTGCTGCCATTGCTGCTATTCCCCCCATCCAGCCAGAGGCAAACAACACTGGTGATGGCAGTGGTTTATCGGCCAGGGCAGCCACCGACTCCCGTAACCGTTCTGGCCATCGGGTAATGTCCAGATAGGGAATGCTCTGTTGCACCGCATCCATCAGCAAATAGTCATGGGGGTCATTGACCACTGCCACAATGGCTCTCAATTTTTGCCTTTGCAATGGGTTGGGCTGCTCCACATCGAGTTGTAAACTGCTGGCATTCCCTAATTCCTGGGCTAGAGTTTCAGCTTTTTCGATATTGCGTCCGGCAATTATCAATGGTAGATGGGGGTGATTCTGTCGAATTAATTGGGCAACCTGGCGGCCTACTACGCCATAGCCTCCGGCAATGAGGATTGGATTGGTTGTTTTCATGGGAGTGAGTTCTCCAATAGTATTAGGAATCAAGATTTAATAACGCCCAAAGTTTTGATTACAGCAAGGTGGGCCAGTCTTTCCCCTCTCAAGAAGCAGAGTTGTTTCACGTTCACCAGAGAAAATCTGTAAGGTTTATTACTTCGTTCAGACTTAATCGAGATATGATCGGAGAGAACCAAAGCCGGTTGCTTGGGGTCCCTCCGAGTTCCCCAAACCCCCATGGCTAGGGCCGGGAGGCCGCCCTAGGACCCAGCCTACTGGGTTGTCCTTAATGGCATTAAAGTAAGGGGTACGGCGAGGACGATTAATCAGGTTGTCGCATTGTTGTTTGGCCCACCTCCAAGTAGAGCATGCCTTTACTTAAATGAGATTTCAATGTCTTCAGTTTTCTGTCCAGACAATTAAACAGCTCTGCTCCCAAGAGGGCATAAATTGGTACGTTATTAAATTGCCGATTCTTGGGATATTCTTGACAAAGAATGATTGTTGTTCAACTCTTTTTGCCTGTTTAAAGTCCCATCGCTGAGCGGGTGGCAAAGGTGATAATTCCCAGACCCATTATCCCTAGACCAGCGGCGGTAACAACCTGTGGTAGTTGAAAGGAGGAGAGATTTTTAGTCTGGAGTTGGGGTACGCCAGCAGATGTCTGTCGCTTTTGCATTGCCTGCAGTGACAATCCCATCAAGGGAAATGAAACCAGGGTTCCTACCACCTCGATAACGAGTAAAGCGGGGGGCATGGCATTGGGTGATACGGGAAATATCTGGGCTAAGTCCAGACCGTACACTCCTAAATAGGAAAGACCGCATACGGCTGCAGCTATTACGGCCCAGTGCTTAGCTCTCAGTACAAAGTAAACCAGCACCAGACTGCCTAAGCATAATGTTGTCAAAAACGTGTTAAACACGCCCAACGTGAAAGGATTAATATGGGCAAAGCTGCGGGTCTCGATGGGGCCGCCAGGAACCAATGTACTGAGGGCAATTCCGGAAAAGCCTAATAAACCAGCAATCCAATTTTTGTTTTGTAGTGTCATTGTCTTTACCTCAACAAACTAGACGTAATAAAAATGAAAGCGGAGTCAACAAACTGATCTATCTGGTCTCACCCGGTTGATAAGGGGTTTCATTTAGCAGATGGCTGACGAGGAGCTTGAGAAAAAATAGGGGCAGGAACCATTCCAAACCGGGGGTGGGACTGATGAGATAGCGATCTCAAATCAACATCAATCCATAAAGCCCAAAACTGCCATTAGCCCCAGCTGCCATGAAGTCCAGTTAATCGGCAGCGTAGAAGCATATAGGGGAGCTGAGATCGCAGCCACCACCGCTGGCACAAACTGGAGCAACAATTCCGCTGGCGTAGCCCCCGGCCCAATCAGGCGATCCAGTTGTCCCTTCCATCCTGTCCTTGGGACGGCTTGTGAATAAAAAACATCTGACTGCATGAATGCCAACCTCATAACAGTTGTTATGCAATTAACATAACAACTGTTATGATATATTGTCAACATCAACGCAAAGAAACTCTAAAAGCCTATGGCTCCAGTCGATCGACGTCTTGAGGTGTCAGAAGCCGCCTGGCGGGTAATTGTCCGGGAGGGGTTGGACCGCACCAGTATGCGCGCCATTGCCCAGGAAATGAGCTGCACCACTGGCGTGGTCACCCATTATTTCCGTAATAAGCAGGAACTGATTTTATTTGCCCTACATCAGGTGACGGAGCGGTTACAGGTATTGATGGAGCGGGCGGTGGCCGATTGTTCGGGGTGCGATCGCTTAGTGGCGATGCTGTCATCGTTTTTGCCCATTGATCAAGAGCGCCAGGAAATTCTGCGGGTGTGGATGGCATTCTTGGGCTATGCCGTTGGCCGGGCAGACCTGATGGCACATCATCAGCAGAGCGCCGGGGGATTACGGCAGATGATTATCCAAGAATTGACTATGCTTCAGAACCAGGGGGATATTCGCTCTGCTGTTGATCCAGAGCAGGAAGCCAATGTGCTGTTAGCGCTAGTAAATGGCGTTAGTCTAGATACCTTAATTCAGGCTAAGTCTCTCAGCCATGAGCAGCAGAAATCGGTTTTACGACGCTATGTGAATGGGTTGCGTGGGGCTGCGTAAGCGTAAAGTTTCAGGGGAGGAAGTAGGAAGAGGGGGAAGCAGAGGAAGAGGGAGAGGAATAATGCGCTTAAGTTTATCCTCCCTTGCCTCCCAGCGAGCATTGCTCGCACTCCTCCCTCTCTCCCTAGCGAGCATCGCGAGCGTTCTTCCCCTCCCCCCAGCGAGCATTGCTCGCAAATTTCATCGCAAGATCGTGACAGTCCCGCAAGAAATAGACAGCCCTACCTCGACAGTCTTCGTAAGCTAAAACTGTCGAAAAAATGCGATCGCTGATTTAAGGGATGGTTCGATCGATAGCTCTTGCTATT
>JBCCJR010000280.1:0-7285 GCA_039045805.1 Cyanobacteria bacterium P01_C01_bin.118 | reverse complement strand
TTTGCCGATACCGCCACCATGGCTAATCATCTATTTCAGGCATTGATCGCTGAGGTGCCCAATGGTCAGCCGTTCTACCTTGACGTGCCGCAGGTCAACACCAAAGCTGTGGCTCTAGCAGAACGATATGGGATGTCCTCTGTATTTGAAACCGCCCGAATGTACACCCAAGTAGCACCAGAATTACCTTTGCATCAGATTTTTGGTATCACCACATTTGAGTTGGGCTAGTGCTAACGCCCGAGAACGCTACAATATTAGAAATATTAAGTGTTCGTTACATTGGGACGGGAGTTGGTTATGGGTCGCAAGCAGGCCATTGTAATTGGGGCTGGAATTGGTGGATTAACCATGGGTATCCGCCTGCAGAGCCTGGGGTTTGACACCACCATTGTGGAAATGTTGGATGCCCCTGGTGGCCGTGCCTATGTGCGTAAGGCGGATGGTTTTACCTTTGATATGGGACCAACGGTGATCACGGTGCCTCACTTTATCGAAGAGCTGTTTTCCCTGGATCGCGACCAGGCTGATCTGACATCCCCCGATTTCCCAGAAGCGATTGTTGATGAAAGCAAGCGGATTAAATCCGGTATTTCCGGTGGCCCGAACACCAGCCGCTACGTCAAAATTGTGCCGGTGCTGCCGTTTTACCGCATTTACTTTGACGACGGTACTTTCTTTGATTATGATAGCGACCCTGAAAACACTCGCCGACAAATTCTTGAACTGGGTGAACCCGGTGATTTAGAGGGGTATCATCGTTTCCACGCGGCAGCAGGAGCAGTCTTTGAGCGGGGCTTTTTGGAGCTAGGCTACACCCACTTTGGCAGCATTGGGTCCATGTTGCGGGTAGTACCTGAACTACTCAAACTGGATGCCGTTCGCACCCTGTTTAGCTTTACTAGCAAATACTTTAAGAGCGACAAACTGCGTCAGGTGTTTAGCTTTGAACCCTTGCTGGTGGGGGGCAATCCCCTGTCGGTGCCTGGTATCTACGCCATGATCCACTTTGTGGAAAGCACCTGGGGCATTCACTTTGCCATGGGCGGTACCGGTGCCCTGGTCAACGGCTTTGTCAAAAAATTTGAAGAGCTAGGTGGCAAAATCGTCTACAACGCCGAAGTCAGCAAAATTAATGTCACCAAGGAAAATGGAAAGAAAGTTGCCCAAGGAATTACCCTGGCTGACGGTACAGAGATGTCAGCAGATACCGTTATTTCTAACGCTGACTGGGCGACTACCTACGGCAAGATGATCGAGCCAAAGTATCGCTTCTGGAATGGCGACTTGCGAGTGAAAGTGACCCAGCAGTCCATGTCGGTATTTGTCTTATATCTAGGATTCAAAGCCGATGGCAACGAGAATGCCAAGCTGTGCCACCACAGCATCGTTTTAGGTCCCCGCTATGAGGAACTGTTAAAAGATATCTTTGGGCGCAAGATTATGCCTAAAGACTATTCTCAATATGTGCACTTACCCACGTTGACCGATCCCTCTCTAGCCCCCGAAGGTCACCATGCAGCCTATATCCTGGTCCCTGTGCCCAACAATGCTTCTGGCATTAACTGGGATGAGATGGGCGAAAAGCTAAAGGAAAAAGTACTGGAATACATGGATGAGCGGGGTTTTCTACCCAACATCAAAGAGCGTCTGGTACATTGCAGCTACATCACCCCTGACTACTTTGAGAATAAACTGCAGGCCCACATTGGCAATGCCTTTGGTCCTGAGCCCACATTGGTGCAGTCTGCATTTTTCCGTCCCCACAATCGCAGCGAAGATATTGCCAATCTTTATATTGTGGGAGCAGGCACCCAGCCCGGTGCAGGCACCCCTAGTGTAATGATGTCGGCTAAGATGACGGCTCGATTGGTAGCTGAGGACTTCGATATTGCACCTGAGATTGTGGGTGGAGTGCCTGCAGGTAAAGAGGCTTCGCTGGTGTAAAAGAGTGTTGGCAGAAACGAACAAAACAACTTTGTTCGTTTCTCTGGTCTCTTTTAGTGCGATCGCAAATACCCACTATGCCAAAGCCCCGTCTGCATTTGCAGACGGGGCTTTGGCTCCATAGCAGAAGAAAATTAAAATAGGCTCTTTTTACAACCATAGACGTAAAGAAACACTAAGAGTAATTACCCATCTGTCAGAAACTAAACCAATATCAAACGCAGTCAGCATAATTAAAAAAAGCTGATAAGAGCTATGGATTAGTTCTTGTTAAGTCCTTATTGACGACAGGTATGAGGGGTTTTATCTTTAGGTGACTTAGGAGAACTAGGTCACTTTGTTGATCGTTCTCACAAGGAGTTCCCATGACGTTTCTCCCCGCAATTATAGTCTTGGCTATTGTCTTTCTGTCTTTCTCTAAAAAGACTCTTGCCCCGCCAGAAAAAACAAGAAAGAAAATTGACCATCTTTCTGGAGTATCTGACTCTCTAGTCTCTAGAGAACTGGGCTCGGATGCCCTGCTCAAGTATGAGCTGCTGCGGGGAATGGATAGAAAAAACTGACCCCATAGTGTCTCTAAAAATGCTGTACAACCTTAAGAGTCAGTCGAGTTAATTCGACTGACTCTTTTTTATAGCCCGACGCCCATCGCTCAGGTGAGCTGGCTGAAAGCTGCGGCCACTACCATAAACTCACAAATATCATCCGTATATATACTCAATAGAATGTGCAAGTAAAGAATATCTAAGCGTATTTACGCATTTTTCAAAAATTAGGGCATTATCAGTACAAGGTTCTGAGTAACGTGCGTCAGACCTGAATGCCCCCTCATTTTTTAAGTTCAATCAGTTCGTTAGGCCTTAATTCCATCGCCCCCCTTGCGACCTGCCCCCTTTCAAGCCTGTGCAAGGGAATGTCCGAATATTTGCGATCGCTGAGCTGAGCTATTTTCTATCCACTAATCAATGGATCCTGGATTGGCTACTCTTTGAGTCAATACCTGGAAAGTCTTACGCGTCGAGTAACTCGTTCTCTCCTAAACCCTTAAGAGGGGTGTTTTCTCCACTTTTTACAGGAGGTTTCTATGGTATTCCTGCCACCTTTTCTCATTTTTGCGATTGTATTTCTATCGTTCTCTAAGACGGTGCTTGCTTCACCAGAGCCTATGCCAGAGGAGACGATAGACCCATCCCAACGGTTATCCGCTGCACTGCTTGAATATACTGTTCTAAAAGAACTAAAAAAAGAAGCAGAACAACAGCAAATGCAATCAAAACAACGTACGACTCGATCACGAACAAAAATATTGTCATAGCAGTGTCGCCATGCCCTTTCTATGGGCATGGTGTAGCAACCCATCCCCGAGGCTTTACAGTAAACTGTCTGATGGCAAAGTGACCTAACTTGGCTCTACAGTACCCATTTGGGTACTGTAATACTTCTCTCCGAAATCCATACTAAAGAGACTGTTGTTCAGGCAAACAGCAGTCGAGGTATCTATGCTCACTGACGCCCCTTCAGAACCCACCATTATGCTTCGTGCATACTGCGATGAGGACTGGTTAGCCGTCTGTGCTATCCACGATCGGGCGCGTCCGTATGAGCTAGATGGTTCCTGTGACCCTCAGGCATTTGTCCCTTTGGCAAATGAGCAAGAGGACATCGATAATTTTGATCGATCAGAAAAGTTTGTCGCCTGTATTAATACAACTATCGTTGGCTTTATAGGTATTGACGATAACTTAATTTCCTGGCTCTATGTGGATCCCGACTATTTTGGCCGTGGTATTGGCCATGAGTTACTACAGCTGGGACTAGAGCTTGCTGGTTCCCAGGCCTGGACCGTAGTATTAGCTGGCAATGCTCGCGCGCAAAAGCTGTATACCAGGGCAGGATTTCAAGTTGTCCATATCTTTGATGGTACTAATGCTGGCTACCCATGCATTTGTTTGGAAATGGCCTTGCGTCCTCATCAATTCCAGTTACCATTGGATCAAACACAATTCGTCGCTGCTTGATTGCGTTTAGTCACTCACATTTAGTACTCCGCAGATAACGAGACACCATGGATCTGGTCACAATTGTGCTAATTGTCATCGCCGCAGTTACCCTCTTTATTAATCTATGGACATATTGGACAAACTCTCGATATCACATGTCGGACTATATGGGAGCATCGATTAACTTCCACTCAGGCAATTTCGTTGTGGGTTTATTGGCAGGCTTGGGGGTGGCACTACATTCCAGCTGGGCATGGTGGCTAGGCCTGGTTATTTTAGCTACCTGTTGGCTGGGAAGTATTCCTCTCATGTGGATTACAGACGTTATCTGTCGCCCATTCCGTCGCCCCCACCCCACCGTTAGGAGGAATAACCTGGCTCAAGCTTACAAAAAAATTAAAAGATAGTTAGCAGGTTGCCTGTTGAGAACACGATCCTTGGTGGGGTAATAAGCAGCTTGCGAGTGAGCTATGTGAGGCTCTGGTATATCAGGGTAGTGAGATTGCCAGTGTTGGGTTTAATACCATTGCCAACAACGATGAGGATTATATTGAAGCCTATCTTGTGATGCCCCTCGCCACCTGTAGTGGGCCTATGGTTATTGCTCCAGAAGATATTGGTCGAATGACAGGGGGGACATTCTTTGTTACTGCGGACAGTATTTGTCTGACAAACACTGTAGACGAACTTAATGCTCAAGTCTCTAAAGAGAATACTTCATAAATGTACTATGAGACTATTAGTATTCTCAACTGTAGCTATTTTAACAATTCTTCCTGTATTAAATAAATACGCTCCCTGCCAGGCGCTCTCTGCGCAGTAAATGATTGCACGCATATCTCCACAGGAGAGACTGTGCCAACAGCCATTTGCTACGCTTACTGAGTATCTGGATTTAAGGGGGCGATGTATTGATTATTTGCTCGTACGTAGCATGTCTGAACTGCAGCAAATCTATCTGCCACCTGACGGCGTAAGTCCATAGCACTGACCTTAACGTTAAGCCAGGGCTGACCGTTGATAATCTGAATGGCATCGCCATTATCAAAGTTCGAATCTACGATAGCACCATAGGCCAGGGTCAAGATGACGTTGCCGTTAGCATTACGACAATTTAGCCCTGAATCATCGGGCTCTACCACTAGCCATTGGTCATGGATATAGTAGCCTCGATTGCCACGCACTGTGGCAGACTGAAAATCTCCATTGGCATCAAAGTCAGGTACGTCGGTCATCTGAGCTTGTGCTGCAGTGGCCATGGAGACTACACAAAGAAACGAAGTCAGGAAACTGCGATTCACGCCAGAAAACTCCTAAAGTCAGCACAAGCCAGGATAGCACTGTCCACTTCTATCAATGGCAGTGAGTGGACAGTGCTATCGCAATCGTCCATTTGCTGAATCTAAGCAGCCATATCAAACAGTAGGATTTCAGCCTCATCCGACCGCCCTTGAATCATCAGCTGCTCTTTAGCGGTTATGGCAGCACCGTCGCCAGACTTCAATGTCTGACCGTTGAGGGCGATGTCCCCATGAACTACCTGTAGCCAAACAGCCCGATGGCTTGGCAGCGTATAGTCAACCTGGTTATTCGTATTCAACCGTGCAGCATAGAGATTGACATCCTGGCGAATGGTAATTGATCCATCCCGACCGTCACGGGAACCTAACAGACGCAATTTTCCCTGTTTCTCTTCAGGGCTAACGTAAATTTGTTCATAGCTGGGTTCGATGCCTTGGTTTTCCGGTAGCACCCATATTTGCAGGAAGTGTACGGGGGTCTCACCCGAAGCATTGTACTCACTGTGGCTAATGCCAGTCCCTGCTGACATGCGTTGCACATCTCCGGGACGAATAATAGAGCCGTTGCCAATGCTGTCCTTGTGTTCCAGAGCCCCCTCTACGACGTAGGAAATAATCTCCATGTCGCGGTGGCTATGGGTGGGAAAGCCCCCACCTGGAGCAACCTTGTCTTCATTGATGACGCGCAGGTTGCCAAAGCCCATATGAGCCGGATCGTAATAGCTACCAAATGAAAATGTGTGACGACTATCAAGCCAACCAAAGTTAGCGTTACCTCTTGCTGATGCGGAGCGAATGGTGATCATCTATTTACCTCCCACTTGTTCAATTGAGTGGAACTAAATCTATTATGGATTGCTTCCAAAAAATAGACAATAATCAATTTAATTGACGGATTGTCTATTTAAAAGCGACAATAAAATCATTCAAATGTCCTTTAAACAACGGACTACCGTGGATAAGTTTGCAGCCATTCATGCATATGTACAGGTGGTCGAGGCTAACGGCTTTGCCGCTGCAGCACGGGATATGGGAATGTCACGCTCAGCCGTCAATAAGCTAGTGATTAACTTGGAAACGGAATTGGGAGTGCAACTGCTACAGCGCAGCACCCGTAAGGTGACTCCCACTGCAACGGGTACCGCCTTTTATGAGCGTTGTTTAGGGATTTTGGCAGATCTGGAAGAAGCTGAGTTGGCAGTGTCTACGGCCCAAGTCGAACCGGTGGGTCCGATTCGGGTGAATGCTCCCATGACCTTTGGCACCATGCATTTGGGGCCAGTGCTAGCGGACTTTATGGCGCAATATCCGGGGGTACAGGTGCAACTGACGTTGGAGGATCGATTTATCGATCCTCTGGCAGAGGGCTTTGACCTCACCTTGCGCATCGCTCAGCCTAAAGTGTCTCCCCAGTTGTTAGTGCGAGAACTAGCTATCCTGAAATGTTCACTGTGTGCCTCGCCTAACTATCTGTGGCACCATGGCATCCCCCAAACGATAAAGGATTTGGGCGACCATAGTTGTTTAACCTATGGTGAATTGTCAGGCCGTCACGAATGGATGCTGGACGGCACTGGCGGAAAGCAAAAGGTGACTATCAATGGAGCAATGTGCTCTAACAATGGTGAAGTGCTACGGGATGCTGCCGTTCGAGGTTTAGGAATTGTGTTGTTGCCGAAGTTTATTGTTCAGAAGAATTTAGAGCGATGGCAATTGCAAGAGATCAGACTGGATTATCAACCGCAAGCATTATCTTTATGCGTGCTGTATCCTATCAACAGACAGCTTTCAACTAAAGTGCAACTGATAACAGCATTTTTGCAGAAGCGTTTGGGTACTTTATTCAACGCATAATCTGATTTTCTACAACAATCAGCAGATTACCCCTTGGCCAACCGTTCACAGACAAACTCTTCCATTTCCTCATAGAGAAACTGTAGCTTTAGCCCCGACTCTACATCAAAAGCGCGACCGCTCAGTTCCATCAGTTCGCCGACACGGTTAGCAATCAGCTCACTGGAATCGTAGAGTGTGTCT
>JBCCJR010000279.1:0-7287 GCA_039045805.1 Cyanobacteria bacterium P01_C01_bin.118 | reverse complement strand
GTAAGTTTAGCCACATGGGGGAATTGTTTCAGCAGGGATGGTAAGAATGAGCCTGCCGTACGGACTGCATTCAGGTCAAAGCGCATAGCGGCTGGGGGGAGTGCGATCGCAGCTTTCCCCAGAGGCTGCATTACCCGCTGTAAATGACGCCACTCTTCAACGGCCTGATTGCCCCGCAACCTCTGTAACACCTCACAAAACTGGTCCCCACCCACCTGAGTGTCAAAGTCCCCCTCCGGCAGACAACAGCCCCAGGTATCGTAGTTAATCCAGGTAGCATCCTCACCAATAGCATCCAATACTTGACGCAGTGGATTTGGAGAAGGACTGTAGGACAATCCAGAATATAGCGACGGTCCCGAGTCAAACAAAAAGCCATTACGCTCAAACCCATGGGCAGCTCCCCCTGGAATACTATGACTTTCACACACCACTACGTCATAACCATAGCGAGCCAATAGCGCAGCACAGCACAGACCGCCCACACCACTACCAATAACAACGACTTCTGTCTGCCCCATAGGGTTCTCTCTTGCTTATACTGGACCACAGCCACCAGCGTTATTAGGCACTAAAACCACCGCATGGGGCACTGTACGAGACTCAAAGCCAATCAGGGGATCGCCCTCGTACATCAGGGATGTGCTGGCACCAGAGTCTAACATCACAGCATTTTGAAACCCGGCTTTTCTCAAAATCTCTCCCAGACCAACAGAATCAATCTGGGCATGGGTGGCACCCACCACAGGCTGTCCCTCCAGATTTATCCCCCAAAATGCCCGAAATCGATGTTTTTCATAGGCAAATAGATTCTTAAACGTCGATGCTGACTGAGGTTCCTGGTCCCGCACTAACCACCCTGCCCCCACAAATGCATCAGTAACGTTAGGCATCTCTTCCTGGATACCTTCTAGGCTATTATGTTGATTAGGGTCAAATGAGACAAATTTCACTTCATTGGGATTCATTAATACCAAAGGGCGTCCCCTAAGCTTATAAATATCGACTTCACTGCCCGGAATAAACTCTCCCGTATTATGTCCCAATACTGGACCAATCATCGTGTTGGAATCAAGAAACTCTAAAGAGAAAAAAGTACCATCGACGGCAGCAACAGCATTTGAGTCAGCAACAATCTCTGTCAGAGAATAGCGCGTATCTGCATGAATTGTTTTAGGCTGCCCCCCACTGATTAGAGTCATAAGAATCTCATCAATTTCCACATCCAGACGCTGTACCGGAGCACGAAAGTCTAGGGACGAGGTAAAGCCTGTCAGTGGCGGACCACCCCAGGCAGATTCGATCACCTCATCAAAACGAGACTCTCCAAAGCGCTCGATAGTCAACAAGTCCTCTGACTCTCCCGCAAACATACCTGAATCACAACGACCCACAATATTGCCATCTACCTTATCGGTAAAAATAGAAAAAGCAACTGGATAGTTGTAGTACTGCGCCAGCTTATAAGCATAGTCGTAGTGGCCTACATAGCCATCGTCAAAGGTCAAAACTACCGGTTTTTCAGGGAGAGGCACCCCAGTCCTAAGGTGATTCACCAGCTGCTCTAAACTAACGGGCGTCAGATTGTTCTCTTTAAGTTTGATGCCATGGCGATCGTCGTGACTGAGCCCTGGGAGAAACCGTTAAATCACAAGCCTCCATCTGTGGGCTCCTTTCCTTCCTAGACTAAATATATTTACGCTAGGGTACTAGGCGCTCAATAAGAAAACGTCAGTCAAAGTATTAAGAGACCATAAAGGTCTAGAAGGTGTAGGGACTACTTCAGGTAGCAAAGCAGCTTTGAACTGAAGTAGTCCCTGCTATATGCGCTTTTAAATGAACCGGTTCGGTATTGAACTCCAGAGGGTCCTAAGCTCTGAAGACTGGCCTCAGTCTATCGGAGACTCGGAAACGAATCAGCCATCTGGTAATAAAACGCCAATGTCTCTTGCAAAACTTCAAAAAATCGAGATTAAGCTTAAGCAGCATACTTACCATGGCAACCGGCTACCGTCCCATGAGAAAAATGAGCCGTTATCCTCGATGGTGACGTGTTCTAGCACCTGCATTAGTAACCCAACGGTCTTTTCCACGGGAAACAGTTTTTCCGGGGGCACCCCCCGCTGAAACGGCTCAGATAGGCGAGTATCAGTGGTGCCAGGATGGAGCAGCACGATGGCCGTTTGCTTACTACGACGGCTATATTCGATAGCCGCTGTCTTAAGAAACATATTTAGGGCTGCTTTAGAGGCGCGATAGCCGTACCAGCCCCCCAAACGATTGTCTTCAATACTGCCAATTTTTGCGGAGATGGTGGCAAAGACATTGGTTTGTTTGTGGTTGAGTAGCGGCAACAGATGTTTGGCTAATAGGGCAGCACCAATGCTATTGACCTGAAAGTAACGCATTAGGTTTTCTGGCTGTAGCTGCCTCAGTGCTTTTTCAGGCGTAATCGGCCCATCGTGCAAAAATCCAACACAGTTGATCACAAAGTGGAGCTGAGGAGCAATGGCCTTGAGCTGCGCTAACCCTGTTTCAATCTGCGATTCATCGGTTAGATCCATTCGGATACATTGCAGGGCGGCATGCTGCTGATCCAGCTGAAACAGCTCAGACGCGTTGCTGTCCGTACGATAGGTGGCAAATACCTGATCAAATCGGTTGTCCTGAAGTAGCTGACGGACAAAGCCAAGGCCAATCCCTCGGTTACCGCCAACCACTAGAGCAGCACCGGACTGGATTTCAGAAAAAATTGTCATTGATGGGGAAATCGATGGATTAATCAACAGCAAGGGGCAATCAAGCGTTAGCGTAAGATAACGCAGGCCGTTTGGACGTGCACACCCCCTACTAGAGCAATCAAGAAATTAATAAAGCCATGCAGCCAAGCATAAATCCGTTTGTTGTACCGCCAGAATTTGTGGCGGATGTGGAGCCGTTGTTGGCTCCTCAGGGGTTGGGGTGGTGGTTTGGCTTTTGTGGCTCCAAGATACTGGTAACAAGCGGGGAGCAGGAGGAACTGGGCCTGCCGCTGGTGTCACACTTAGAGGAGCTGGGGGTGAGGGTGGTGAGATCGCAATATCTCGGCACCTTGGACAACCGTCCCTGCTATGGTGCAGAACTCCCAAAGGACTTAGAACTCCCAGATGGACTGCAGCTAGTGCCGCTACGCAACTTGTATGGTCAGTTAGACGACCGATTATTTGCGATCGCAGGTCGTGCCACTCAGCTCGTGGAATGGGACCGCACCCACCAGTATTGCGGCAGCTGCGCCACTCCCATGGAGCAGTCTCGTCAGGAACGGTTCAAATGCTGTCCCCAGTGTGGTCTCAGACAATATCCCCGGCTCTCTCCCGCCGTAATCATGCTGGTGTCTCGGGGGTCAGAGGTGCTGCTAGCCCGTGCGCCCCGATTTCGTGAGGGCATGTACAGCGTTCTAGCGGGCTTTGTAGAACCGGGGGAATCCCTGGAGGAGACCGTCGCCCGAGAGGTGCGCGAAGAAGTCGGCGTTGAGGTTAAGAACATCCGCTATTTTGGCTCCCAGCCCTGGCCCTTTCCCAACTCCCTGATGATTGGCTTTACAGCCCAGTATGCCAGCGGCGATATTGTGATTGACCCCGTCGAGATTGAAGCGGCCGCCTGGTTTACCAGGGAAAATCTCCCCCCTGTCCCCGGCAAGCTCAGTATCGCTAGAAAGTTAATTGACTGGTTTGTCGAGGCAGATACCACACCATGAATACTCCCAGCCACGTCATCCTTAACCTAGCCCTGTTGGGACGTCGGCCCAGACCGCAGCTCAATAGCCCCATTTTCTGGGGGGCGATGATACCAGACCTGGCTTTGTTTGGCTTTTACGGCTGGGCCAAACTGATTGCCAATATGGATGAAGCCACAATCTGGGGCGAGACCTATTATGAGCCGTTCTGGCAAGACATTTTTGCTGTGGGTAATTCAATTCCCCTGGCGATATTGTTGATCGGGCTGGCCCTATGGGCAAAAAGATATCGCCCAGCCTGGAGTGCGTTGAGCAACAGCGTTATTTTTCTGGCCGCCAGCCTCATCTTGCATTGTCTTGCCGACCTTCCCCTCCATGTGGATGATGGCCATCAACACTTTTGGCCCCTGAGCAGCTTCCGGTTTCGAAGCACGATTTCTTACTGGGATCCTGACCACCATGGGGGCATCGTCGCCCTGGGAGAGTTTTTGCTGGTGCTGATTGCTAGCTGGCGAGTGTGGCAACTATTGCGATCGCGGTGGATGAAACTCCTTTTGATCAGTAGCAACGCCATTATGTGGCTAGTCTATGTCAGCTTTTATTTACGGGGTCTGTAGTCATCCGTCTCAAACTTACAGCGCCCATAACCTGAACCATTCGCACCAGGCTTTTCTAACAAACAGCGGTTCCATGTTTTATGCTCCGAAAGTCATCTGATCCAGCAGCGGCTCCGTAACGTTTTGTGTGTGCAATTGCTTGCCCTATACCCACATCTGAGTCCATCGGTCCCGACCGATGTTATAAATCAATGGCCATTCAAGCTTTGGAGCGTCTGATTAAACCTATGGGGCCAATCGAATCTTGGGAAGATACGGCATCAGATGCGGTATCTTCTGACGCCGAGCTGCTGGCATCCCTACGCGCAGGCCAGGTAGAGGCCCTGCGCACTTTATATCAACGCTATGGTCGATTGGTGTACACCCTATCCCGTCGCATTCTCCACAGTGACGAAGAAGCCGAAGAAATTACCCAAGATGTATTTCTAACGCTGTGGAAAAAAAATACCTATCAAGCCAATCGGGGCTCCCTTAGCCGCTATCTGGTAGTCCTCGCCAGATCCCGATCCATTGATAAATTGCGATCGCAGAAGTCCCATCGTCAACGGTTACATAAGTGGCATTTGATGATGCAGGACGTCTCCCCCACTCCCTTAGATATGGCCAGCTTGAGCGAACGGGGAGAACGCACCCGTCAGGCCCTAACCTACCTCTCCGACAATGAGCGTCAAGTGATTGAAATCGCCTATTACGAAGGGTTAAGCCAGGCTGAAATCGCCCAGCGGCTGAATATTCCCCTCGGCACAGTCAAATCGAGATCGCGCCAAGCCCTCCGCAAACTACGCCAAACCCTAGAAGCTCGTCTCTAACCAACCTCTCCCCTTTCTTCCTTACCACCACTACCGTTACTACCGTTTCACCTTCCCAACCTCCTATGCCGTTCGATTCGCCATCCACGTCAGACCTACATCCCGACTGGCAGGACTTACTGGCAGGCTATGCCCTCGGTAACTTGTCACCGGACGAGCAGGCAACCTTACAAACAGTGTTAACCGAGCGTCCTGAGCTCAAGGCAGATCTACTGGCCTATGAAGAAACCCTGGCCATGGTGCCCTATGCCTTAGAGCCCCAACCAGCACCCCCTCGATTAGAAGAGACTATCGTTACCATGGCCAGTCAAACACCCCGGCGTTGGGCTCGCTCGGTCCCACCTCAACGATGGTATGGCCCAGCACTGGCCGCTGCTGCGCTGGTGTTTGCCGTGATGGGTGTGGACAACTATCGTCTACGACAACAGCAGCAAATACTACAAACAGACCTAAACAAACGCCAAACCGAGATTGCCGACCTCAAGCAGCAACTACTGGCAGAAGCTGAGACAAAACCTGGGCTTGAGAATCTGGCAGACATCCTGCGTCAGCCCGACGCCCTGGTGTATTCTCTCCAGGGTACCGAAGATGCCAAAACCTCCTCCGGCAGTCTGTTAACCCTGCCCGATCACTCAGAAGTACAGCTGGTATCCCACAATTTGCCCGTCTTGCCAGAGGGTAAGACTTATCGGCTATGGTCAGTGGCCACCAACACCTCCGATCCAATGTTTTGCGGTCAGTTCAACAACACAGAGGTGGGCAATGTGCAGTGGACGGTACCCGACTCCCTGTGTAATGCCAAACCGGTTAAGGTAATCATCACCGTTGATGCCGTCATCGATCCGCCAGTCCCCAAAGGCCCACCGGTCCTGGAGGGCCGTATTTAAATCAATGAATGTATCCAAGACTACAAAAACTTAAGTCTACCTTAGGGCTACCTCAGTAAAATCTCAGAGACACAGTTCATCCTGGTAATCAAAACTGTCTCATTTGATACCGGGAGGTCGTGATGAAACGCTTTAACACTTCGGCTAAGGTTTCAAGCGGTGTGCTAACGACTGTATTAGTACTAGGAACTCCAGTCCACGCGATCGCAGCCAATCAGTCCTCACTCCTAGAAACCCATGATCCCCAGGCCCAAACCGTCATCGAAGAATGGCACTGGCGCAATATGGACATCTAGCTGGATGTTTTCCCTTAGCTCAGGTTTAACGGGTCTACATCCAGGGTGAGTCTGACTGATTTGGGTAGGTGCGATCTCAGCGCTGTCAAATCTGGCAACGCCATAGTCAACGGCAGCTTTAGCAACACATGCCAGCGATAGCGACGCGCCACTCGCAAGATCGGAGCTGGTGTAGGCCCCAACACACCAGGGCCTCCCAGCTCTGACTGCACCACATCAACCAGCAATGACTGCAGCTCCATAGCACAACGCTGCGCAGCCCGCTCTACCTCGGCTTCGACGGGACTGCTTAACCGCAGCAGGACCAACCGACCATAGGGAGGATAGCCCAACAGCTGTCGGTGCTCAATTTCATGGTCAATAAAGTCGTGGTAGCTATGATGACTAGCCGCCTGCACCACCGGATGGTCTGGAGTATAGGTTTGGAAAATCACCTGACCAAGCCGTTCACCTCGCCCTGCCCGCCCCGCCACCTGGGTGAGAGTTTGAAACGCCCGCTCCCCAGACCAATAGTCCGGCATATGCAGCAGACCATCGGCCGCCACCACCCCCACTACCGTAATTTGGGGCAAATCAATCCCTTTGGTCAGCATTTGAGTCCCCACCAATACATCGGCTTCACCCGCTGCAAACCGTTCTAATAGAGCCCGGTGCGCCCCCTTTGCGCGAGTGGTGTCACTGTCAAATCGCAAACATCGCAGCCCTGGAAACTGCCCCTGTAGCTCCTGAACAATCCGCTGGGTACCGCTACCAAAATATTTCAAATAGGGCGACTTGCAGCTAGGGCATGCGTCCGGATATCGCTGCCCGTAACCACAATAATGACAGCGCAAATGGGCCATACCTTCGTCACTGGGCTGATGATAAGCCAGCGATACATCACAGTCTGGACATTGCATCACATGGCCACAGCTACGACAGGACACAAACCGACTATGGCCCCGTCGATGGATAAATAGCAGC
>JBCCJR010000278.1:0-7310 GCA_039045805.1 Cyanobacteria bacterium P01_C01_bin.118 | reverse complement strand
TCCTATCTATTGCTAGGGGATAACGAGAAGTTAGCAGGTTAGGCTAACCCCTCATCTAAACCCTAAAAGAATAGTTTGAGGAATTTATGAGGAATCCACAGATCGCTTTGTTAGCCGATGGCTGTCCCTGGCCAGAATGCTTCATTGTTTCACAGGTACTTACTCACAACTTCCTCACTTTTTTAGGCTAGTGTTACTCCTGTGAGACCTGTGAGAGATCTGTAAGAATCGATATACAGCATTTGTGATTTTGTTAAGTTCGTAGCTTCTCTATGATTGGACCATTGTCTAGTTCATCTTCTAATGTATCCGCTGTATTTCACATGGAGCAGGTGAGTAAGGTATATGTGATGGGTGAAGTCAAGGTGCATGCTTTGGGGGCTGTGAACTTGGACCTCTATGAGGGGGAGTTTATAGTGTTGCTGGGGCCCTCAGGCAGTGGCAAATCTACATTGTTAAATATCTTGGGTGGCTTAGATGTGCCGTCTGGTGGACAGGTCTATTTTCGCAATCAGGCCATGGATAAAGCAGACGAACAATCACTGACTAGATTTCGTCGTCAGTCGGTGGGGTTTGTGTTTCAGTTTTACAACCTGATTCCCAGTTTGACAGCACAGGAGAATGTTGCCCTGGTGACGGATATTGCTCGACACCCCATGCAGCCAAAGGAGGCTTTGGAATTGGTGGGCTTGGGAGAGCGGTTAAATCACTTTCCGGCACAGCTGTCGGGGGGAGAACAACAGCGTGTTGCGATCGCACGCGCCATTGCCAAACGTCCCGAAGTTCTGCTCTGTGATGAACCGACTGGAGCCCTGGATTTTGAGACGGGAAAACGAGTGTTAGAGACCCTGGAACATGTCAACCAAGAGTTTGGTACAACAACGGCTGTAATTACCCATAATGCAGGCATTGCCGCCATGGCCGACCGTGTGGTCCACATGCGCAGTGGCAATATTGCCGACATTAATCGGAATGAACACAAGCGCTCTCCGGCAGAGTTAGAGTGGTAAGGGAGTATGACAATGAAAGCCCTAAACCGCAAACTATTTCGCGATCTGCTCCGGATGCGGGGCCAGGTGCTGGCCATTGTCCTGATTGTTACCTGTGGCGTGGCTAATCTGGTTACTATGATGAGTACCCATGGGTCACTACAGCTTACCCAGGCGACTTACTACGACCAGTACCGATTTGCCGATGTATTTGTACAGCTTAAGCGGGCTCCTAAGAGTTTGGTATCTCGGTTTGAGGAGATTCCCGGTGTGGGAGCGGTGCAGACACGGGTGGTACAGGATGTGACGCTGTCGGTGGAAGGGTTGGCAGAACCCGCCACTGGACGTCTGATTTCGATCCCAGAGCGGCCTACGCCCATGCTCAATGATCTCTTTATTCGTGCTGGACGTTATCCCGAACACGGGGATGAGGTATTGGCCAGTGAGGTTTTTGCTAAGGCCAATCAGCTAGGGTTGAATGATACGGTTGGAGCTATTCTTAATGGTCGGTGGCAAACCCTACGAATTGTCGGAATAGCCCTATCACCAGAATATATCTATGAGATTCGAGGCACCGAGATTGTCCCTGACAACAGACGATTTGGCATTCTCTGGATGCAGCAAAAGGCTCTGGCTACGGCCTTTGATATGGAGGGAGCATTTAACGATGTCAGTCTAAAGCTGATGCCAGGGGCTAGCGAAGCGGAGGTGATCTTTCAACTGGATCAACAACTGGAAACCTATGGTGGTCTGGGTGCATTTGGCCGAGAGGATCAAATTTCCCACACCTTTATTTCCGATGAGATTCGTCAGCTATCGGCCCATGCTGTCTTTATGCCGAGTATATTTCTGGGGATTGCGGCTTTCTTGCTAAATCTGTTGCTGAGTCGCTTAGTTAGTACCCAGCGAGACCAGATTGCGGTGATGAAAGCGTTTGGCTATGACAATCTCACGGTGGGGCTACACTACCTAAAGCTAGTAATGGTTGTGGTGGTATTGGGAGCAGTTTTTGGGACTGGTTTGGGCTGGTGGATGGGTCGGGGGATGACGCGTTTGTATGCCGATTTTTACCATTTTCCACTCCTACAATATGAGGTGCGTCCTCAGGTGTTACTAACGGCACTGTTGGTCAGCATAGGAGCAGCAATGATGGGTGCTTTTCTAGCGGTGCGGCGGACGGTGTCGCTGCCACCGGCTGAGGCGATGCGGCCTGAACCACCGACCACCTATCGGCCCACATTGGCAGAAAAATTGGGTCTGCAGCGGTGGTTTACGGCTCCGAGCCGGATTATTCTACGAAATTTAGAACGGCGTCCGGTGCAGGCCCTGTTGTCGGTAGTGGGGATTGCGGTTGCGATCGCGATCCTCGTCTTAGGTCGTTTCTTCACCGACGCGATGGATGCCCTGGTGGATATCCAATTTCGCACCATCCAGCGAGAAGACATTACCCTGGTGTTCAACAATCCCTTGTCCAATCGCGCCCAGTTCGACCTGTACAACTTACCGGGGGTGTTGCGGGCTGAGTCATTTCGAGTGGTACCTGCGCGGCTGCGCTTCGGCCATTATCACAAACTGAGTGGCATCAATGGTGTGGAGCCCAACAGCGAACTACGTCGCCTGCTGGATCGTGAGCAGCGTCCTGTTACCCTGCCGCCCGAAGGAGTTGTTTTATCCACTAAGCTGGCGGATATTTTGCAGGCCCATCTGGGAGACCAAATCATCATAGAAGTCCTGGAAGGGGCGAGACCCACCCGTACTGTGCCTGTCACCGGCATCTTTGACGAGCTGGTGGGGATTTCCGCCTACATGGATATCCACGCGCTCAATCGACTGATGCGAGAAGGATTTACCCTTTCTGGGGCCTATTTACAGGTGGATACCAATCAACAACAAACGCTCTATACCCAGCTAAAACAGACACCTGCCGTTGCCAGTGTGGCTATGCGACAAACCACCATTGATCAATTCAACGAAATTCTCACCAAAAGTATGGCAGGCTTTACGATGGTACTGGTGGGGTTTGCCTCAGTGATTGCCTTTGGAGTGGTTTACAACGCCGCTCGTATTGCCCTATCAGAACGGGAACGAGAGTTGGCCACCCTGCGCATTATCGGCTTTACCAAAGGTGAAATTGCCTTCATCCTCCTGGGAGAACAAGCAGTGCTGCTCACCCTGGCGATTCCTATCGGATTTGCTCTGGGGTTTAGTCTCGCTGCCCTGATGACCGAGCTCTATGACTGGGAGTTGTTTCGTTTTCCACTGGTCATCACCCAGTCCACCTATGCCTTTGCATTTGTGGTGATCATGGCGGCAGCATTGGCCTCTGGCCTGATGATTCGTCGTCAGCTAAATCATTTGGACTTAATCGCTGTGCTGAAAACAAGAGAGTGAGGAGGGCGAGATTAAATGCAGTATCTATGCAGAGGACAATACTTTATCCCCTCCTGGGAGGGGCAACGGGGTGGGTTTCGACAGCTAGCGTCAACGGTCAACCCACCCTGCCTAATCGGCACCCCTCCCAAGAGGGGATTTTATCGAACAGTTTGTTAGATTCCTTCTCCTCAAGGAAAACTCACCATGGCTCAGTTACAAAAAAAGACCGTAAGAAACTTTTTGCGTTGGCGGCCTAAGGAGACTTCGACTCCTGTGACCCGACGACGGATTCACTTACCTAGCTGGCTACCTTACGGTCTTGCGGGTCTGGGTATCACTGTCTTGGTAGCCTTAGCATTTCGGCCTGCACCGATTCCAGTGGATATTGGCACAGTAACCACCGGGCCGCTAAAGGTGACTATTGATGCGGAAGGACAAACTCGGGTGAAAGACCGCTATATAGTTTCGGCAACCGTGGATGGCCGACTGCAGCGGATTGACCTGGAAGCGGGGGATAACGTAAAGGCCAATGCTGTTGTGGCTCAGTTAGATCCACTGCCACTGGACAGTAAGGTGCAGATGGCTCAAGCGCAATTGCAGGAGTTGCAAGCTGAGCTGGTTGGAGTAGATACCCAGCGACCGAAAACAGAAGCGTTGGCCCAGGCCACAGCACGATTACAGTCGGCCCAGGCCACACAACAAGCCGCAGCAGCTGAGGTGGAAGAGACTCGTGTAGCGCTAGAACAGGCACAGCGAGATCGCACCCGCGCCCAAAATCTAGAGCCCAGGGGGGCCATCTCTCGCCAGGCGCGAGAAGCAGCCGAATTAGAGGAAGACCGGCTGGTACAGGAGCTGGCAGCGGATGAGAAACGGTTAGGGAGTGCGATCGCAAATGTTTCTGCTGTCCAGGAAGCACTGGCCCTGTTACGGGAAGAACAACGCGATCCCGATTACCTAGAAGATGCTTATCAGGCTCAAATCAAGGGGGTGGAGGCAGAACTCACTAATCTAGTGGACGAAGCTGATCGAACAACCATCTCGGCACCAATTAGCGGGACTGTGTTGCAGATTCCTGATAAAAGCGCCCGCTTTGTTCAAGCTGGCGATCCATTAATTGAGCTAGGCAACCCTGGAGATCTGGAGTTAGTCATTGATGTGTTATCAACAGATGCAGTTCAAATTCAGCCTGGAGATCCGATTATTGTGGATCAGTGGGGTGGGCCAGAGCCATTAACAGCCACTGTCAGCTATATCGAACCGGCTGCATTTACAGAGGTCTCTGCTCTAGGCGTAGAAGAGCAGCGGGTCAATGTTATTGGCACCTTGTCAGACCCCGTAGCTAATCCCTTAGGAGATCGCTATCGGATTGAAGCTCGCATTGTTACTTGGGCGAGTGATGATGTGTTGCAGGTGCCCGTTAGTGCCCTGTATCGCTGTGAGGAAAGTTGGTGTGTATTTGTGGTAAAAGATGATCGCGTCCAACCCCGTGAGATTTCTACTGACCATCGCAGTACTATGGCAGCTGAGGTGACAGACGGCCTACAGTCCGAAGAACGTGTTGTCTTGCACCCGAGTGATCAACTCCAGGCGGGACGTCAAGTTAAATTAAGATAGTGAGCCCAAGAAAAAAGCTGTTCTGGCCACCTCCAGTGCTGCGCCCAGGTTGATTGCTTGATGGCTCATGGTATAGCTCTCAGAATCCTCTGTATTTAAATTGTTAGCCTACAACTGATTGCATCTTAGTTTCGTTTCATTGTGAGTGACTGACCGCTCCCGCCTACAATTTCAAATCCGAAGCGTTCATAAAGCCACACTGCTGGATTATCTACCGAGACGCTCAACGAAATAGACGATTGTCCATATTTAGACGCAAATAAATGAGTAAGCAATTGAGTGCCTATGCTTTTACCACGATATTCAGGCAAAACCGCAATACTTAGTTCAGCGGTCTCGTCGTCCACATAGCCATAACCTTTGTATTCTCCTATCGGTAGGCGTAGCCATACGGCACCGATAGGTTCATTTGTTCGAGTATCGCCACTAAGAAAACCACCATCACCTTTACGTCCCCAATCTTGAACGTAGCGAGCAAGTTCTGGGATTTGGACTATCTTTCGTGGCAAAGTAGCTTGCCCTTCCGGAATGTATATGGCTTGATACAACATTTCCCAGAGAAACGGTTCGTCTTTTAGTTCGAGTGGTCGAATGATGCAGTCCATAGTCTCGTCCGGGAACATAACCTCCCAGGCGAAACCAGGCCAAGGGCCGTCATAGATGAGACCGTGGTCGGGGCCATCAATCTTGCATGTATAGAATTGATTCGGATTATAATGCTGCAAAATAAAAGACCATCCCGTCTTGACGACAACCTCCAGGTCACTCCCATCAGGAGCCTTAAAATTTCCTTCGTGATACGATATTTTGGGACCTTGTCCCCACCTATTAGGCTCTCCCTCCGAGCTAGCCTCCACAAACTCATAAATAGCAGCATCTCTAACAACTCTGTTGAATTTTTCTTTGCGCATCTTTTTGTTTCTTATAGGCTCAGATTTAATGGATGTAGATGCCTTTAAGCTTTTTTCAAAGTCGCATCTTTCAATGCAATGGACTCTACTTTAGTTTCGATTTTTTATCTTCTTGTTCGTGCTCATTTATAACCTCATGAGAGGGCTTTGGGTAGTTTGGTTAACGATTTCCGCCAGCATTAAACCATTTTACAGACAGCTAACGAATCGCATTAACACCTTGGATAGTCGGTTAAATCCACTTTGACGTTTACTAATTCTCATTCAACGAACAGTCATAACAATGGACAATTTCAGCATATTTTCCAGTCGATCACAGTATAGATCTTCAAAAATTCGTAACAATTGACACTTACATTTGGCTATCTTTCAACCAGATCTTGACTGGCAGCATCATGCCGCTAGTCTCACCATTTCCTCATAATTTCCTCAACTCATTTACCTAGACTAAGAATGAAGGTTCCTCCAAGGGATTACTTCAAACAGGTGGAAACTTCAGGTAGATAAACAACATTTGGGTTATCTAATTGTTTGGAGGTAGTAGTATGACTAAAATTACACACTGGCGTCCTTTTGGCCATATTGAGCGATGGGAACCCTTTGGGGACTTTGACACGCTCAGGAAAGAAATGGATAAACTGTTTGATCAGTTTCGGCTGGATCCAAAAGGAAATGGAAACGGATTTGGCTTTGTTCCCTCTGCTGAGATGGATGAAACAGATACCGAAATTCATCTGAAGCTTGAAATTCCTGGCATGGAAGCTGATAATTTGGAAATTGAAGTTACCGATGGAGCAGTTGCCATCAAAGGGGAGCGCAGGTCTGAAACCAAGACTGAGGAAGAAGGACGATTCCGTTCTGAATTTCAGTATGGAAAATTTGAACGGCTGATCCCAATGCCAACACGGATTGTTAAAGATCAGGTAGCTGCTGAGTATAAAGCAGGTGTCCTTCGCCTTACACTTCCAAAGTCTCAAGAAGAGACAACAGAATCTGTCAAAGTCAAGATTGCCTAGGAGCAAGCGATTGATAAATTCCAAACATATTTAAGCTAAGGATATGCTCCATGGAAAGCTCATACATCCAAAAGTGGAATTTAATTGATTTTGCTTGCTTAGTCTCTTAGATTCAAAAGCTTCAACAACGTAGCAACTTTGGATGGATAACAGAAGACCACCCTATGAGCATCAGCGTTTGTAGGGTGGTTATTCATACAGTACTAACAACTCACATACTATTTGTATGACAACAACTATCATTCATGCCATTGGAGACCTAGTATAATAAATATAAAACAATGAAACATATAGTCAGCAAATGAAACGGGTTGAGATCACGCTTAAAGATGAAGAGCGTCACCACCTAGAACTTCTGAGCACGAGTGGAACATGCCAAGTCCGAACGCTTCAACGAGCGCAGGTTC
>JBCCJR010000277.1:0-7332 GCA_039045805.1 Cyanobacteria bacterium P01_C01_bin.118 | reverse complement strand
GGCGACGGTGGAATTTCCCCCCGGTGGTGAGGCAGTGGAACTACCCTTGGCGGATGATATTGAGCTACTGCCCGAAGCAGAACGCTTAGAACATATGCGACAGGTGGCAACGGACTATTGTCCTGCGTTGATTAAGTCGCGTATTGTGCGTCACTGGAGTGGATTGCGGCCTCGCCCGCAGGGGCAGGGAGCACCGGTGATTAAGCCCCTGGAAGGATTTGAGAATGTGATTTTAGCCACGGGCCATTATCGCAATGGAGTGTTGTTGGCACCGGGAACGGCTATAACCGTGGCAGAATTGTTGGGATTAACAGTAAAAACTGAAGACATTGAAAAAGAAGAGAACTAAAGACTTGCCCATTGCATGTAACAAGGGCTGACATTGCTTGAAAAATTTAGGAATAGATGAAAGGCAGAGTATTGTCTGCTAATTCTCAAAATTTTCGATGATTTTTTGAATTGTTGAAACCGCTATATTGTCTTGCTCAGATTTTGAATAAATATCTAGCAAAACGATCCTGTCAGATAATTGAAGCCAATAGATTAATCGGTACCCACCGCTTTTACCCTTTTGAATATCACTATTTTTGACACGCAACTTATAGACAATGGCATTGGTTCCTTGGATGCGATCTCCTAATATATCTCCTTTACTCAGCTTATCTAAAACAGGTTTAAGATCTGACTGGATACGGCGATATTTCTTAGTGAGTGATCGTACCTTTCTCTGGAATTCACGAGTTACTCTGATTTCGATTGGTGGTATATCAGACAATATCCGGCTCCTCCCACAGTTGAGAGACTGGAACGGTGTCACCATTAATAGCTTGTTGCCAGGAGCGCTTAAAGCTTTCTTCTGAGAAGTTGTCCTCTACATCTGAGGAGTCATTTTGTGATTCATCAACTTCTGTCACAAGGATAATCACCTTGACAGTAGTAGGATGTGGCAAAGTGGAAGATAGCTGAAACTCAGGCAATTCGATATGCCCATCAGCTGTGACAGTAGCATTGAGTTCGTAAGCTTTCATGACAATGGGCTCTAAATTGAGAATCGCTTTTTCAATTTCAATTTTATGGCCAGTACACTTGATTTAGCCATATTTAGGGTCTGATTTACAGACAATACATTGCCATTTTATACACTAACCACGAATCACAGTGATTTCTCTACCCTGGGGACTGGCGGTAGAGTCTGTTGTGGTGCGTTCGGCAATGGGGGGTAAGCCACTACGACGATCAAAAATCACTAGCCATCCCTGGTTTAGCCCCAAACCTGAAAGATAAGCATCTAACTGTTCTAACCCTTTTTTTAGCGGATCTGAACAATTATCTCGCCAAACTTTTAGTTCAATAGCGATAGTGACATCACCATAACGTAAACAGAGATCCATCCGACCGCTACCAATGGCATATTCTCTCTCCAGGGTGCCGCCACCATTCACTACCCTATGTAAAAATGCCATCATCACCAGATGAGGAGCAATCTCATGGTACGGCGCACTTTTAAGCAGTGGCTCTCCATGCTGTCGCCAAAAGCTAAGAAAGGCGGCTAATAACTTGTCGGCATCCAGGTGCCCATTGTCGGTTAACCAGCTGGGTTGCGCAATCGGTAAACTGGCCTGGGGGCCACTGGCCAATGCCCTGGGAAGCACTTCTCGATAAATCGGATTGGCTATAGTGAGCCCTCCGGCTGGATGGTGAACCAGCAGTCCTAAATCGATCAAAAACTGACGATCATCAGCTGAAACCACCCCTAATTCTTGACCTGCCAGCATAGGTTCTATAACAGCCCGTACCCGTTCTTCTTGAAGTCGTTCTATCAGGCTATCTAAATGAGTATCTTGTCGCTGAATCAAATTCTCTTTAGCTCGATTAATAATAGCCGCATCAATTGGCTGAGTTGGGTCTGGGGCCAGTTCTTCTACTGCTTCTTTAGCTAAGGCATTGACTAGCCAGGGCTGTCCCTGGGTTAACTCAAAGGCTTGGGAAATCGCATCTTCTGTAAAGCCTTGGCCTGTATCAGTCGTATGCTGACTATAAAGCTGGGCCACTTCGGTAATCGTGAAGTTATTGAGTGTTAGCGATTTGACCTTAATGTTGAAGGGGCTAGATGTGTTGAGTCGAGAACTACCACCAGCAGCAACTTTGTAATCGCGTACATCTCGCAAACCTGCCAGTGCTAAAGCATAGGGAAATCCCTGAGGTCTGTTTGGATAACCATCGCGTAGTTGACGTAACACTGAAATCAACAACTCATTTTGGAGTGAATCAATTTCATCGATGAAGACAACCAGTGGACGAGATGATTGCTGTGCCCATTCACTTAAGGCTGCTCCAATACGTCGTCCTGTCGGAATATTGCTTGGCCATAGTGGCGGCTGCAGGTCACTGGGCAAGCGAAATCGAGCGGCTCCACGCCAGGCATCCAATATACTTAACTCTGCTGCATCTAAGTCGTTGATTAGAGCAGAACCCACTTCTACAGAAACCATTATGGCTGTGTAGTCCCCGCCAGTAGTTAGTTCTTGGGCTAGCGCTAACATTGCCGTTGTTTTTCCGGTTTGGCGGGGAGCATGGATAACAAAGTAGCCCTGTTGGTCGATAATGCGCCGCAGCTGGGGCAGTCGCTCTACCGGTGAGAGCATATAGTGAATATCAGGTTTGCAGGGGCCTGCTGTGTTAAACCAACGTGCCATAGTAAGGAGTGGGTGGCGCTGGGTTATTCTAACAGGATAGTTGGAGCACACGGCATGGGACGGTATGACACTGCTCGGAAGATTGAGGCGATGGATCCAGAGCAGGATGCTATTGCAATCTGTCACTTGCTTGCAGGCTACGAATTTCCCTGGGACATTACCCGTGCGTTAGAAATTGCTCTACTACGTACATTTTGTGTGCCTAGCATTGCCAAGCTGCTGGATAAAACTGGAGAGTTTCAGCACCATACCCAAAAGCGCTACGACGACACCGGCATCATTGTGTCGGAGCTATTTAAGTGGGGCTATGACCATCCCCGTGGTCAGGGGTTTCTAAATCGGATGAATGCCATCCACAGTCGATTTCCCATTGCTAATCAGGACTATCTGTATGTGCTGTCCACGTTTATCTATGAGCCGGTGCGCTGGTGCGAACGCTTTGGCTGGCGACCTCTGAGTACCCCAGAAAAACAGGCCATGTATTACTTTTGGGCTGCCGTCGGGGAACGGATGGGTATTACCGATATTCCCGACTCCTATGATGAATTTGAGCAGTACAACCAAACCTATGAACGGGAGCACTTTACCTATGCGATGGCAAATCAGCGGGTGGCCGATGCTACTCGGGCGATGTTGTTGGGATGGTTTCCGGTAGGGTTGCGATCGCTAGCCAACACCGCCATTCCTGCTTTGCTAGATCCTCCTTTGCTCAACGCCCTTGGCTGGCATTCCGCCCCACAATACCTCACCCAGCTCCTGGAAAGTAGTCTTAAACTGCGCAGTCGTTTCCTTCGGCAGACTCCCTCGCGTAAACTGCCTGACTTTTTTGCTGACCAATCAATTCGCAGCTATCCCCAGGGCTATGAACTCACTGACATTGGTCCTCAATCAGTGCTCACAGAGTTAAATTCAAAAGGAGAATCATTAGACACAGGCAACTAATACCGAAGGTCTCCATGGCTGTAAAACTCGATAATGTTATTCCCTTTGGTCGTCTGTTTGAAGAATATGTCCATATCTTTAATCTGAGTCCAGCCGACCTGCAATGTTCAATTCTTAGCGTAGCCGATGGACCTGCAGGGTTTAATGCCAAGGGAACTCAATTGGGGTATCGGATAAAATCTGTTGATCCTCTCTATTGTTTTAGCGCTGATGAAATCAAACAACGCTTTGACGCTGTTGTTGACAATGTGATTGCCCAGATAGAAGACTCTCCCGATGACTGGGTATGGAGCTTTCATAAATCTCCCAGCGATCTCCGTAGTAATCGAGAGCAGGCGATCCAGTGGTTTTGTCAGGATTTTGAACAAGGTAAGGTCCAAAATCGCTATGAAGTTGGAGAACTCCCCCAGTTAAAGTATGCGGATGCCAGCTATGATCTGGGTCTTTGTTCTCATTTTCTGTTTCTTTATTCTGAGCAATTTGATCGTACTTTTCATCTGGACTCCATTTGTGAAATGCTTCGCATCTGCCAGGAAGTGCGGATTTTCCCTCTACTCAGTCTGAATCTGCAACCCTCTCCCCATTTAGACTTTGTGATTAAGTCCTTAACCCAGTTAGGATATCACTGCGAAATTCAAACTGTTGTCTATGAACTTCAACGAAACGGCAACAAAATGCTTAAAATCACTAGATCATAATTTCCTTATCCATAATTCTTGTCTTGTTGCACAAATTTCACTTTAAATAAGCAATCTAGAAAAGTCTGTTGCATAAGCTGAGGGAAAGATTATAAAGGTGAGCTAATTCCCCCTGTATATAAGGGTTTTAATGCTTTTTCTGTCAATAGTCGATTTCATTTATCATACTCATCTGAAAATCTTTCCCCTATACTTGTAGACAAATATAGAACGCCGCAATTCTTTCTAGCCATCCTATGAAACAACAACTTTCTCCTCGGCCCACGGTCCGTCGTCGTTCGTCGCGCCCGAGCCCTCGTCAGACACGGCAACAAAGCCCCCTTCTCAAGATGTTTAGTGCCAGTCAAAATCGTCGGCCATGGTGGCACAGCCGCTATTTTTCAGCCGCTGGTTGGGTCATAGCCGCCGTGGGTCTATTGCTCAATGCAGGTACCTATCTCAAAGCCGACGCAGCATCTGCTGATAAAGACAACTGCCAAAAACTTGTGCAATCATCTGCCGTACTCTCCAGGGCTCAGCTTGGCAAAATTCTCACCATACCAGAACGGTCCAATCAACAAACCTTACGAGACGTTGTAGCAGAACCCTACTGTCAGCTACCTACCCTAGAAATTCGAGACGGGGTGACGGCTACCCGTGAAGCCTATCCCCTAGCGTTTGAACCGTCCACATGGCTGGTGGTGCTTTATGAAGGGGAGGAATACGCTGGATTTTCCTTTAGCTTTCAATAGCTTCTAATTATTCACGAGAACGACCACGAGGACAGACATTACGTTTACAAGTCCATGATGTCTGTCCTCACAGTAATCTATGGATTCTGACCTATGAAATTTTCTTTTTTTGGACGCTTTGGTTTGGGACTTACGTTAGGTCTTTCCTTGCCTCTTACAGGAGGCTGTGGTCGTTCAACCCCTACCCTACGCACGCTCAATTTACATCAAAGCTGGTCTCTTCCCATTGGTGCTGAAATCGCCGGATATCCGGTTAGTAGCAGTCTGGGGGATATTAGTCTCAATCTCAAAGGGGCTGCAGTGCGGATGCCGTTTAATGGCACTGTCGAGCCCACCGAAATGGACTGTGTGCTGGTGTCTAGCGACGATGTGCCCGCTTATCTATTTAGGCTATGTGGTGTGAACCGTACTAAACTTGGGCCGAGACAACAGGGGCAAGCGATTGGCCGAGCAGATCATTTGATTTTTGCCATGCTTCGTCGGGAGCCCGATGGCACTTGGGCCATGGTAGAGCCTTCGGCAAAATTTATTGAACGGCTGCTAACACCGTCTTCTTAAGGGCTGTTAAAAAATAAGCTCATGGTTTTGGTGATAGCTTTAGCAGCTGGTGTGGAATTTAAAGATGTTGTTTGGGGTCCCTCCGAGTTCCCCAAACCCCCATGGGCAGGGCCGTGAGGCCGCCCTACAACCCAACCTACTGTGTTATCCCTAGTAGCATTCAATTTGAGGTTACGGCGGGGTCAATTATGGGTGTTTTGGATCGATTTCTGCGAAAGCTTCAGCCCATAAAAACTAAATCATGAAGTTGTTTATTAGCAATTCCTTATGAAGGATTATTTTGATCTACTTACCCATGCAACAATCTATTCTTAAACCGATTTTCACTGTCTTAACTGGTCTTGGCCTGAGTCTAGGCGTAGCAACCAATGCTCAAGCGACCAATGTTGCGCTCAAGTTTGATGTTTCTAAGGCAGCTCAGCCCACTGCCCGTGCAACAACCTCCTCCCCTAAACCTGTTGCACTAAACTTTATGCCAGGGGCTTCTACAAAACCTAACCCAATACTGAACCAGGTTCAGACTAACCCTATCAAGAATTTATTTACTGGAGGAGCTGACTCCCTGGTCTCTAAAGCAGTGGGTAGTGCGGAAGGAACCCGCACCCCTACGGGCGGGTATACCAGTGCTTATTATGGTCATGTGGACCCTGGCAACGGAGTGTGGAACCTGGGTAGCTTTTCGTATCAGCATGGGGCGGCTTCACCGGAGGAGGCTGATAAAAAACAACTGCGACGGTTGCAGCGGCAAACGTTAGAATTGCGACGACAGGCCCAGACAAAGGCATTAAGTCTTTCTTTGTTAGAGGAGCTTAATGGCATTGACCTGGCCAACCAGGCACCGTTGGCGGCCCTGGATCGGGGCTATATTAACTGGCTTGCTGCGGCGAAACAACAGCCGATGGATAGTCAGTCGCAGATTGTCTGGGCCAGAACCAAAGCGTTTTTAGATCCGGATACGGGGTACTGGGATGCACCGGGGTTGGGCAATCATTGGGATGCGATCTATCGTGACCAGCAGCGGCGATATGATGCAATTCTGAGTACGGTTGAGAGCCAGCCCAATGATTAGCCCATCGTACTTGGTTATTAACTGTAATACTTTGCCATGAATAAACACGCTAGTATGGGCGCTAAATTAAAGCTATTACGCCTTATCCATGGGGTGAGCGTCGTATCACTATGCAGATTCTTCACGGTACCTGGATCCCTGAACCGGGAGCTGATTTTATTCAAGCGGGCCAATTTTATCTTTGGGTAGAAACCACGGAAAAGCAAGTGGAGCTTGAAGAACAGGGATGCTATCCACGGCAGCTGGTGGGTGATGAACTGGCTGAGGTACTCACCGGTGAGTTTAAGATTTGCTCCCCTGAAAATACCCCCCTGGATGATTGGATAGAGCCCTGTTATTTTTTACTGCCTACGGCTGAGGCTCAGCCCTTGCCATCTTTAGAGCTATCGCGCTATCTGGAAATAGAGCTACCAGAAACCTTTGAGTTTGAATATTGGGAAGTTGACTGTTGCCCCATTGCCTGTGCTGCATCTGTAACGGGGAAGGGGAGCAACAATTCTCTGATTCCATTACTCAATGAACTTCACTTTTTGACGTTACATAATCTGAGTGAGCTACAGCTAGGCAATGATTTGCTGTTTTGGTTTCATTTTACCCAGGCTTTGAAACGGGTCATATTCAGAGACCATTATATTCCT
>JBCCJR010000276.1:0-7338 GCA_039045805.1 Cyanobacteria bacterium P01_C01_bin.118 | reverse complement strand
TCGAAGGGCATCCACAAGGAAGTGCCTCTACAGGAGTACGATAGCCGTGCCTCCAGATATCGACTTATAACGTTTCTGGATCAATTCCCAACTCTCTTAACTTTGCCGCTAAAATGTCGGCCCGCTGTTGAGCTTCATCCCTCTGCTGTTGAGCTTCATCCCTCTGCTGTTGAGCTTCATCTCGCTGCTGTACCAACTCAACCGGAGTTAAAAAAGGTTCCCCATTGGGACCAAAGATAATGAGTGTATCTTTGGTCAACTCAAATCGAATACCCAGACGCGGGCTAACCCAAGTGTCAAGGTCGCTAATTTCTGCATTGATTTCTAAAATTTTTCCCTGGCCAGGCTCAGCAAATTTCCAGTGCCAGCCTGTTAAATCATTTGTGTCAGGATCGTATAGGTAATACTCCTCCACACCATAGCGCTGATAAAACATCGCCTTTTTGGTCATTTCAGCGGGTCGATTACCAGGGGATAAAATCTCAAAAACCACCTGGGGGGCAATGTTATCCTCTAGCCATTGACGATAGGAGCCTCGATCTCCTTTGGGACGTCCAAACGCTACCATGACATCTGGAGCATAACGGAGCTTATTGTTACCTTCGACCGGATACCATAATAGATCCCCAGCGATAAAAACATCAGGATCGTTTGCAAACAGGATTTCTAGATTTTCCTTGATGGTGACAATCCAGCGAAACTGCTTGGTATTATCGGCCATCGGCTTGCCATCACTGTCAGGGTAACTAATGGCAGCCGTGGCTTGAGGCCGGGCACTCATAATTATCTAAGCCTTGGAAGTCATTACCTGTATGATAGCCCGCCATTACCGGCGCGATGAATTCACTGGCGTGAAGGCTTATTAACAGTTAGGGCAATTTCGCAGTTCTTGAATTTTGCCTGGGTCCTTCAGTACCAAGGTGCGCCCTTTGACTGTGTAGGCTTCACCGACATAGCCAGTGCGGTCAAATAGGATTTGATGAATGTACTGGTCCAACTGCACCGGATCTTGAATCCGGCTGCGATAGTAGTCTTTAATTTCGTACTCGATACCCAGATCCCCCATCAAATTGTGCAGTTTTTTTTCATCGCCCCCTAGCAATGCAGAACGGGCTTCCGGGCTCTGCCATACCTTCATCAAAACCGAATAGGGAACTCCGCCTAAGGTGATTACCTCAGCGGTAAACAGCACCACCACTGCGCCTACTGCCATAACCGTGCCCACCACACCCGCAATAACGGCATTGGCCATATTTTTTTGGGACTTTTGACGAGCCTGGACAGATCGCAATGAATACATGACGCTTTTGGAATAGGAACTGGAGTGCTTCCAACTTAGCTATTTGTGCGAAAAATCACCAAGTGACTATGGGGGAATTTATACAACTTTTATAAAGAACAGCTGGCGGCTTCCGATAATCCACCGATGGCTGTAAGACTAACTTCGTATCACTTCGTAAAACTGCGCTGCAGCGCCCCATCTACGTAACAAGTTCATTAAACTCATTGCGCATTCCTAAATAGATAGGGCTAAATGCAATCAGATCAAGTCCAACAATGCCCACCGTTAGCTGAGCGGAGTCAGAGCTAACTTTTTCTAACCAACGGTCCCTTCTACTCCGTTCAGGGAAGGTTTTAGTCCAAAGCTATGATGGGCTTGTTAAAAATTAAAATCATGGCCTTGTTCATTAAAATCATGGCTTAACAAGCCTTTCAGGCTTAAACCGTGAGGTAGTTTCTTAACAGCTCCATGTATTCTCAACTGGTATCTATTCCAACTCTCACCGATGCAGATCGTGAGGCTATGTATTCACTTCTCCAGCATCACTTTAGTGGTGTAACTCCAGCGGTATTTTCAGATGATCTGGCTCATAAAAATTGGGTCATTTTGATTAAAAATCGGGCAATGCAGTTAAAAGGATTCTCCACATTACATTTGTATGATGTTGTTATCAACGATGAGACTCTCAGCGTAGTCTACTCTGGCGATACCATTGTTGACCCGTCAGCGTGGAGCAGTGCTACTCTACCTCGGGCCTGGATTCAGGCTGTTAACCAGCTACGGACGGCGAATCAACGTCTCTTCTGGCTGTTAATCTCTTCAGGCTTTCGAACGTATCGGTTGTTGCCCACATTTTGGCAAGTATTTTATCCTCGCTACGATCAACCTGTACCTGAGAAAATACAACAACTGATGCATCAGTTAGCTAAACAACAGTTTGGCAATGCTTATAATCCTAAAACAGGTATTGTTCGGTTTTCTCATCCTCAAAAACTCTCTCCCATTCTCGGTACTGTACCACCAGAGCGACAGTCCGATCCTCACATTTGCTTTTTTGAACAGGCTAATCCAGACCACAGTCAGGGAGATGAGTTGGTTTGTTTAACCGAGATCTGTGCTGAGAACCTAACCCCAGCCGGTCGCCGCATGTGGTTTAGTCGGAGCTTAGTTGCATAACACCATGGGTAGTCACGCTGGCCTTGAGACACAGCACTGGGATAATTCTACTAAGCCCCAGCAAGACAAAAATCCTGTTTTTAATCGAACCGATCGATTTGTGGAAGGCTGGTACTGGGCGATGCCGTGCCGTGCATTAAAGCCTAAACAGGCCCAGCCCCTGACTCTGATGGGAAAGGAATTGGTGCTCTATCGCACCCGGTCGCAGCAAGTTGTTGCCTTAGACGGTCACTGTCCCCATATGGGTGCAGCTCTGGCCCAGGGAAACGTACAAGGGGAGCATCTGCGCTGTCCTTTGCATCATTGGGTATTTGATCAAACAGGGCAATGTGTTGAGCTTCCTGTGTGTGATCGCCATGATGTCCTCGCTGACGCAAAGATTCGTTCATGGCCTACGGCTGAGCACTATGGCATGATCTGGATCTGGACAGGGCATGAGCCAAAACACCCGCCCCCCTATGTGCCTGAGCTGGAAGACCTAGACTGTGATGTATCCCTCAGCTATCGGTTTGAGCGCAACTGTCACCCCAATGTGTTGATGATTAACGCCATTGATGCCCATCACTTTAATTCTGTTCATAACCTCCCTTTAGAAGTCAGGTTCAAGGCAACTGCACTCAATCAGAATGCGCTTTGTCTCAACAATGTGACTCGGGGGGGCGAGGCATCGCAGTTTGTCAAACTGATTCGCCCTTTCTATCGGGATGAGGTTACCTACAAAATGTGTTACTGGTATGGCAGCACCGGTACGGTTACGGTGGGGCCAGATTTCTTTCACTTCCATATTATGTTTGCACTCCGACCCACTGCGGAGGGACATACCGAAGGATGGACCATGTTGATCACCCCTAAGCGAGCGGCAGGCAAGCTACTTAACCCAATAGTGCTGTGGGTTACGCGACAGGTAGCGGCATATTTCGCTACGGGGGATATTCAGGTCTTTCAGGGAATCAAATTTGACTTTAAGACACCGCTACAGGCGGATCGATCAATTTTGCAATTTGCTCAGCATGTTAATCGCCAGAAAGCTTTAGCCTGGGGAGATTGGGGGAATATGGCATGAATCAGCCTTTTCATATTTCTGGGTTTAAACTGTCAGATCTGCCAATAGATAACAAGGTTAATCGGATCTTATCTGCCGCACTGCAGGGGCATTCTATTCAAAAAATTTCTCGTGCAGATCATCAACCTATCTACTGGCAGGCTAACTATTTTGCCCTGGACCAAGTATCAATATTTCAGACAGCGAGTGGGATAGAGCAACAACAGATCTTACAACGCTTAAATCAGGAGCTGTTAACAGAGTCTCTCTATATTGAACAGGCAGGGGTGGGGTATATGGCCAAAATGGTGCTGATGGCAGAGAGTACTCAGGAACGTATGCTGTACAGCCTCTTTGCTGCTGATGAGGCCACTCACTTGGCTCAGTTACGACCCTATGTCTCGAACGAATCCCTGCAATACCCTACTGACCCCTTTCTCCAATTACTAGCGGACGTAGTGGATTGCCCGGATAAAGCTGTTCTCCTATTTGTTTTACAGGTGGTGTTAGAGGGGTGGGGGCTGACCCACTATCGCAAATTGGCTAAGGGATGTGGAGAGGCATCCTTAACCGATCTATTTCAAGGGTTCTTACAGGCTGAGGCTCGTCACCATGGGGCAGGGGTAACGTTGTTTAATCAGATGACACTCTCTAAAAACAGCCAAAGCGAGATTATGGAATGTTTAGCAACGTTTTTACAAATGGTGCGAGTGGGGCCGCAGCGGGTGGTGAGTGCGATCTCAGCCACCAAAGGGCACCTCTCGCGTTCCCAACGGATCCAAATTTTACAACAGTTAGACACCATGTCCCATAGCCATCAGCGACTAAAGCTCTTACAGTCACTGATGGCCCAGACGGTTGGCCATATTGTTGACGAACTAGATGCTAAGGGCCTATTTATCCCCTTGAGTCCTGAGGAGGCGGCCAGCTATGGTTAATGTTTTAGAAAAAACTCCACAAACCCAAACCATACATACACCTTTACAACGTAGATTAGAGATTAACTATCAGCGTAACCAAAAACAAGATCATACCCAGCTATTGGACAAAGCGGGTCAAGCCTTCAACTACACTAACTGTAGCGACAGCTATTGGAACCCGGAAGAATTTTCACTATTGTATGGCACCCCGCTGTGGGATCAGGCAAGCGCCTATCAGCGAACGGTGCTAAATCAGCTCTACTGGGTAGCCTACTACTCACAAATTATCTCCGCTGAGATTGCCACTATCTTTTTTAATCAGACCAGTGCCGCTGCCCTCTATGCCCACGAAGGTTTTCGCATCATCTGTGACATGCTAGACCTGGAGTCGTCCCAGGAACGCGCCCACATCGCGGCTTTTCGTACCGTAGCTGAACAGACGGAACAGGCACTTATTGGACAAAGGCTGTTTAGCTATCCTATGCGGGGACCGTTTACGGAAACAATGATCTTTTCAGACACCAATCGCTTAAAACGCTGGTGGAAACGGCTACAGTTACAGGCATTTGGACTAATATCAGCCAGCAACAGTTTTCTTGCCTGTCAATACTTTACGGTGCGGGGACTGCGTACGCTCAATGGCAAACTGGTACAGCATCAACTGAGTCGTCATCATCAAAACTCCCCAGATCAAGAAGAGTCTCCGATTCCATCAAAAATCTCCTTCTATCATTTTATGGATGAAAGTTTTCATTTCAATAGTTCTACATTGCTGTCCCATGAGGTGATTCAGTGTTTAGCTAAACCCACACGGTTTGAAACCTGGGTGGCAAATTTGGGGATTCGGGGTTGTCAGCAGGATCACAAACAGTTTTCGGTGGCGGTGAATGGTATTTTCTGGCACGATCCGGCGCTGTATTTAAAGGTGTATGAGCTATTGAGATCGCATCTCTTCTCTATGGATGAGACTGAGGCGAAACAAATGATGACAGCCTGTTTCACCCAGGAATCTGACGGTCTCCATCGCAGTTATGCTACCCATCAAGAGGCTATGGCCTCTTACCAGGCTTATCTAGAGCCATTGGACTATGTGTGGTCTAGTAATCGTGAGATGACTATTATGCAACAAGCATCGGTTGAAGGATATTTGAAAATACAGAAACAAGCGTTAGCCAGATTTTTTCATGAGCTGATGATAGATAGCAAAAAATCTTGAAATGGTGGGCTGTACCCACCCTACGGGGAAACAACCATGCCTGAGATATTTAACAATTGGGATGTTGTTGCTAAGGGCTGGTACCTGGTAACAGCGTCTAAGGAGATTCCTAAAGAAACTGTTAAGTCGTTCACCATCTGTGGACAGCGAATTGCTGTTTTTCGGGGGCAAGATGGTCAGATTCGAGCGGTGGATGCTTACTGTCCCCATATGGGTACCGATCTGGGTATCGGCAGCGTTGAGGGTAATCGGGTACGGTGTTTTTTCCATCACTGGGCCTTTGATGGTGACGGGCAGTGTCAGGATATTCCCTGTCAGGATCACATTCCGCCGGGGGCAAAACTACAGGGCTATGCCACTGAGGAAAAGTATGGGTTTATTTGGATTTATCCTGATAAAGTAGCGTCCACAGCTGTTGCAGAGTTTGATCAGCTTAAGGGGCAGCCGCTGGCGGTGGTGGCGGACAGACCGCTGACCCGACGGTGCCATCACCATATTTGTATGATCAATGGAATTGATGTGCAGCATCTGCAAACGGTGCATCATTTACCGGTAGATCTGGAGCTGTCACTGCAGCAAGAGGGTGAACAGATTGACTTTACCCTTAGTGGTGAGTTTTTCAATACTAACTGGCGGGAGCGGTTGGGTCGGATGATCTTGGGACCGCGCTATGCTTACTCGATGCGATATGCCCATGGGTGTTTGGGGTTGTTGACGATGATGAAAGAGGTGCGTTGGCTGCCTGAACTGCATATGCTTTATGCGTATCGGCCGATGAAGTCTGGGGAGACCTTTATTCAGCCGATTTATGTGGCGAGGAAGCGTTCGGGAGTGCTGGGCTGGGTGGTGACGCATCTGCTGTTGTGGCTAACGCGGCTGAGTTACTATGCGTTGCGGGGGGAGGATGGAATGATTTATGACAATATTCGGTTTAGTACAGAACGGTTGTTGCCGGTGGATAGGCCGATTGTTGAGTATGTGAAGTATGTGAATGGGTTGGTGGCTTCGCGGTGGTCGAATGCGAACTAAGTTACGGCGGTGACAATTAGTCAGATTATCCCTATTTATAAAAACAGATTTCTTTCAGTCAAAAGGTATTGATAAGCATGTCTTATAAAGTCTCTTTTCCAAGTAGCGATCATGATGTTTTAGAGCTTGATGCCCATACTCCTCTAGCTAATGTTTTAACAGTACAGAACTCTCCGATTCTCTTTGGTTGCCGTACGGGGATCTGCGGTACTTGCCTGGTCACTATCAGTGGCGATGTACCACCTGCTGATGCAGAGGAGCAAGAACTCTTAGATGTGCTGGCTCCAAATTCTCCAAATGCTCGTCTCGCCTGCCAGATCAATATCACTCACGATCTGCAAATCTCCCCCTCTTCCCCTTCCTCCCCCTCTCCCTAAACAACATGCTCCCCATCACCATACCAATAAAATTTGAAGACTTCTGGTACGTTGTTGCCCTTAGTGAACAGTTAAAACCTGAGACTGTTTTGCAGCGTACTGTTCTGGATGAATGGCTGGTGGTTTTTCGTGGGGTGGACGGTAAACCGGTGGCGTTGCGAGATCGCTGTCTGCATCGTAACACTCGGTTATCTGGGGGCAAGGTGGACCGGGGACAGCTGGAATGCCCCTATCATGGCTGGACGTATGACCATATGGGGAAGGTGACTTTTGTCCCTGCAGAAGGAGATGCTTTC
>JBCCJR010000275.1:0-7411 GCA_039045805.1 Cyanobacteria bacterium P01_C01_bin.118 | reverse complement strand
ACTTTTGGCGATCTTCGCCCTGGCCCACGGAGTTGAGATCTAAGGTGAGAGACTGTAGACCTAAGGTTTGGAGAATGTCGGTTGCGATCGCAATAACCTCAACATCTGCCCGTGGATCGCGGCTCCCCAAAATTTCCACATCCAACTGATGAAACTGACGCTGACGCCCCTTTTGGGGACGCTCATAGCGGAAGGCTGGTCCACTGTGCCACAGACGCTGCACCCCACCGCTGGCAAACAACTTATTACTGATAAAGGCCCGCACCAATCCCGCCGTAATCTCCGGTCGCAGCGTAATGGAGCGACCCCCTCGATCCTCAAAGGAATACATCTCCTTAGACACCACATCGGTGGCCTCTCCAATGCCGCGAGCAAACAGCTCCGTTTGCTCAAACATTGGCGGTCTAATTTCCCGATAAGCCGCTCGATGCAAAATATCTCGAGCCGTTGCCTCTACATGCTGCCAAACGGTTATTTCGTTGGGCAAAATGTCACGGGTACCTCGCAGGGCTTGGATATTGCTCATGGATGGGGCTAATAATCACGGTTGGCAATGCCCACCCTACCAAATGATCTCACCCCTCACCACTGGTCAATTTTTCCCCTTACCCTGTCAAGAGGCCAATTCCTGCTGGTTGTCGACACCGGGCAAGTTACAGCAGTTGACATCGTCGATACAGACCTTGCCCCACTTCAACGCCCAGCGTACCAGCGCCACACGATTACCGGTCACGGTTTTATTCAGAACATTGCTGATGTGATTATCAACGGTGCGTTTACTGATCTCCAATTGAGCGGAAATTTCCTGATTTGTTAAGCCAGCAGCAACCAGCTCAACAATCTGCAGCTCCCGTTCTGAAAGCGGTGCCTGCTCTTTTTCCTGGGAAGACTGGCTAGCTGACATGGAATATCCCTCACTCACTGCGTACATATGCTTAGTGCCCATTACATCATAACTATTTTTAAGGTGAGTCGTGGATTCAGGCTGCTTTTCTCCAAATCTGCAGTCAATAGCCGCCCCCTGAGCCGTTTAACGGACCGGGCTATCGCCTTACCAATTTGCGGGTCCATTTCCACAATCCGGTAAGGCTGCGACCCAGGTTCAGTAATTCGGGGGCAACGGTATCGCTTTCCACTACTGGCGTGAACTGTTCCTGAAGGAGCTCCCGCAGACGATTGCTGGTCAGGGGCCGATTTAATTTACCCCGTTGCGCAATGGAAATTGATCCCGTTTCTTCAGAGACAACGATGCATAGACAGTTTTCGATCCGCTCAGTAATGCCCATGGCAGCACGGTGTCGGGTACCCAGCTGTCGGGAGGCGCTCCGTTCGGAAATGGGTAAAATTACCCCTGCTGAGACAACCCGAGATGCCCGAATCAAAATGGCCCCATCGTGAAGCAAAGTACTGGTCTGAAAAATAGTTTGGATCAGTTCTTTCGACAGATCGGCGTTGAGTTTAACCCCAGGCACCGAAAAGTCGTTTTCATCAATGGGGGGACCAATTTCTAAAATCATCAGTGCCCCCGTCCGTTTTTGAGACAGCTCTCTGACGGCATCCACCAATTCATCAATGACGCTATCCCGTTTGGGGACCGGAGTTTTACTCGGGGAAAACAGCTGCAAAATCTCACCGCGCCCTAGCAATTCCAAAAAACGGCGGATTTCTGCCTGTAGCAGAAATGCCATGGCCACCGCTGCCCCAAAGGATAAATTAGTCAGCACAAAGCCAAGCAACGACAGCCCCAGCCCATGGCTAAGGACCGCCGCAAGCATCAATACAATCAGCCCTCGAATCATCCATAGGTTACGGCGTTCACCAATAACCACTAGCATCAGGTAGATGAGAACGAGAACAAGGGCGATGTCAATAATATGGACAAACAGACCTAACAAGTGTCAGCCCCAACCTGGGTTTGCAATACAAGGTACACAGCGTTTTAGATATAACCTGGCGCGGTTTACAACATAAGCGCGCGCTGAAAGCTAAAAATAGCAGCGACGCGGCTGCAGCACCATCCTGCCTGCGGCACTGACTGCATCTCATCGTGGGAAAACCCCTACGGTTTACCGGGCCAACGCTGTCTCTAATTGCAACTACGCGGTGCAGTAGCCGATCTCAGGATGCACCACGGTTAAAAAATTAGGAGCTGTAGTCGGATCGTCCCTTGTACAGTTGACACACGGCCGCAGGCATCGCTCATCTAAAGACTACCCAACTGTTCTATGAGGTATATCTTGGTCTTTATTCTAGGCAACGCTCATGCTGATGTCATGCCGTGGGCTAAGGCTGCAAATAGCCAGGCAAACGGTCATAACGCATTAAGTCCGCATCAGTTTCCCGCACTACTATAGTTGCCGCCTGACCGTTGTTGACTAAAACAGCAGCGGGGCGGGGGACACGATTGTAGTTAGAGGCCATGCTGTAGTTGTAGGCTCCGGTGGCGGGTATGGCCAGGATATCCCCTGCGTTGAGTACGGGCAGCTGAGCATCATGAATTACTACATCCCCTGATTCACAATGTTTGCCAGCGAGGGTAATGGTTTCACTTAAGGGGGCTGACATTTTGTTCGCGGCTAAAACTCGATAAATCGACTGGTATGTAATCGGTCGCGGATTATCAGACATGCCCCCATCAATGGACGCGTAGGTGCGAATGCCAGGCACGCTCTTTTGGCTGCCCACGGTGTAGGCAGTGATACAGGCACTGCCAATCAGGGAGCGGCCTGGTTCACAAATCAGTCTGGGTAATGACACCTGAGCCATTTCACAGGCTTTGATCATATTTTCACAAACCACCTGGGCCCAGGCACCAATACTGGGGGGATCGTCGGATTCGGTATAACGGATGCCTAAACCACCCCCCACATCCAGTTCGCTAATAGGTAAACCGTGGCGTTTAGCGGTTTCCATCCAGGTGACCAGGACCGCAGACAGATCTTGATGGGGCTGCAGTTCAAAAATTTGGGAACCGATGTGGGCATGGAGCCCAATACAGTTCAAGCTCGGCTGCTGGACAACGTAGGCAAACACATCCTCTAGCTGATCAGGGTCAAAGCCAAACTTACTGTCGATATGACCAGTGCGAATATATTCGTGGGTGTGACACTCAATGCCTGGTGTAAGCCTTAGCAGGATGGTGACTGGGCGGTCTGGGGTCGCTAAACCACTCAGGGTTCTAAGCTCATGCCAGTTATCGACGACAATGCGACAGTCGGCATCAATGCCCTGCTGCAGCTCCCGATGGGATTTGTTGTTGCCATGAAAGTAAATATTGCTGGGGCTGACACCAGCCTTGATGGCCGTGAGCAGTTCTCCACCAGAGACGACATCAATGGCGAGGCCCTCTTGGGCTGCGATCGCACATACTGCTAGACAGTTCCAGGCTTTTGATGCATACATCACCAGCGAATCCCCTGGATAATACTGCTCAAAAGCTTGGCGATATTGGCGACAGGCTGTGCGCAACGTCAACTCATCCAATATATAGAGAGGGGAGCCAAACTCCCGAACCAAATCAATTACATCGCAACCACCCACCTCCAAATGATCCTGGCCATTGACGCCAGCACTCAGGGGTAAAATCCGTTGATTGGGAGAGTTAGACCCATGGGTCTCCAGATAGAGGAGGCTAGAGTCTGTGGTTTGATCGCTAGAAGGCAGTGTGGAAACCATAAATGAGTTGTCAATTGTCAACAGCAGCCGCACATTCCTCAGCTACCGTGGTCACTATCTAGGAGACCTGTAGTGAGCGGCTCAGCTGAAATAACGCAAGTGTCGTAAGCTCCAGTGTACAATCCGTGCCTGCCACCATATGGCAAAAAAAGTTGCCCCGTCCTATGACGACATCGTTAACCTGCACAGTACTCAATGAGCAGCTACTACCGGCGGTCCTGGCATTGGATAAAATTTGCTTGGGGGGGCTGTGGACTGAAGCGGGGTATCGACGAGAGATCGACAGTCCCAATAGTGATTTATTAGTACTCTTTGCCGAGCAGCAAGTGATTGGGTTGGGCTGTCTGTGGGCAATTTTAGAAGAAGCGCACATTACCACCCTGGCAATCCACCCTGACTATCATCGGCAACGATTGGGACAGCTGTTGCTGGTGCAGCTATTACAATCGGCCCGTCAACGGGAACTAACTCGCGCCACCCTGGAAGTACGAGCCTCAAACCAGCCCGCTTTGAATCTCTATAAAAAGTTTGGTTTTTGCACCGCTGGTCGCCGTAAGCGCTACTACAGTGACGGTGAAGACGCCTTAATTTTATGGAGCAGCCAGTTACAAACAGCTGACTATGGAAGCACTCTGACACATCTAGAAGCCGAGTGTCTGGAAAGCTTTAACCAACATCAGTATCAGTGGGCCTCGTCTGTAACATTTACACAGTAATACGTATTAAATGTTTATACCGGTGATGCCTGCGTCACCAACGGATTTAATCAGCCTTAAATACTAGACCTTAGAAGCATATTTTCCACTGTGATCAGCTTAAATTTGGATTAAGCTAATTGAGTCTCGCCAGCGCTAATTGTTACTAGCGCGATGCCAATTAATGCAGACTATCCTGTGATCAGTGTCCGGCCCAGGATGATGTTGGCATTTCTAAAGCAGCCAGATCCTTTACAAGTAGTGAATACCGGCACAGTTTCACCAAAAATGGCTGTGCTAGAATCAGGGCAACTCCGCACAAGCCAGGTGATGAAAAGCCGCCATGTTTGAACGCTTTACAGAAAAAGCCATTAAGGTGATCATGCTCGCCCAAGAAGAGGCCCGCCGATTGGGTCATAACTTTGTGGGTACCGAGCAAATCCTTCTCGGTCTCATCGGGGAAGGAACCGGCGTAGCCGCCAAAGTTCTGAAGTCCATGGGGGTAAATCTCAAAGATGCTCGGATCGAGGTCGAAAAGATTATCGGTCGTGGTTCCGGGTTCGTTGCCGTTGAAATTCCCTTCACACCGCGTGCTAAGCGGGTACTAGAGCTGTCTCTGGAAGAGGCCCGTCAGCTGGGCCACAACTACATCGGCACTGAGCACTTATTGCTCGGTCTTATTCGCGAAGGCGAAGGTGTAGCCGCCCGTGTTCTAGAAAATCTTGGTGTTGATCTATCTAAGGTACGCACCCAGGTGATTCGTATGCTGGGTGAAACTGCAGAAGTTTCTACCGGCGGTAGCCAGGGTCGTACTAAGACGCCCACATTGGACGAGTTTGGGTCTAACCTCACCCAAATGGCATCTGAGGGCAAGCTCGATCCGGTAGTGGGTCGTCAAAAAGAAATTGAACGGGTTATCCAGATTCTGGGTCGTCGTACCAAAAACAATCCGGTTCTAATTGGTGAGCCCGGTGTCGGTAAAACGGCTATTGCTGAAGGATTGGCTCAGCGCATTGCCAATGGCGATGTGCCTGACATTCTTGAAGAAAAGCGGGTAGTCACCCTGGACATCGGTTTACTGGTGGCAGGGACCAAGTACCGGGGTGAGTTTGAAGAACGTCTGAAGAAAATTATGGATGAGATTCGCTCTGCCGCGAATGTCATTCTGGTGATCGACGAGGTCCACACCCTGATTGGTGCTGGGGCCGCTGAGGGGGCCATTGACGCCGCCAATATTTTAAAGCCTGCGTTAGCGCGGGGTGAACTCCAATGTATTGGTGCTACCACCCTGGACGAGTACCGTAAGCACATTGAGCGGGATGCTGCCCTGGAACGTCGTTTCCAGCCGGTTATGGTGGGTGAACCCAGCGTTGAAGAAACCATCGAAATTCTTCACGGTTTGCGCGATCGCTATGAGCAGCACCACAAGCTCAAGATTCTGGACGAATCATTGGAAGCTGCAGCGAAGCTAGCCGACCGCTACATTTCTGACCGCTATCTACCTGACAAGGCCATTGACCTGATTGATGAAGCTGGCTCTCGCGTCCGATTGATTAATTCTCAGCTGCCCCCGGCGGCCAAGGAGTTGGATCGTGAACTGCGCAGCGTTCTCAAGGATAAGGACAATGCCGTTCGCTCCCAGGACTTTGATAAGGCTGGGGAGCTGCGCGATCGCGAAATGGAAATTAAGGCTGAAATTCGGGCCATTGCCCAAAGCAAGCGCACCGATGAAGCCGGTAGTTCGGATTCTCCTGAGGTAACCGAAGAGGACATTGCCCACATCGTTGCCTCCTGGACCGGCGTTCCTGTCAATAAGCTGACCGAGACTGAGTCTGACAAGCTATTGAACATGGAAGGTACGCTACATCAGCGTGTCATCGGTCAGGATGAGGCTGTTAAAGCAATTTCTCGCGCCATTCGCCGAGCCCGCGTGGGTCTCAAGAATCCCAACCGTCCCATTGCCAGCTTTGTCTTCTCCGGTCCTACGGGCGTTGGTAAAACTGAGCTTACCAAGACACTGGCCGCTTACTTCTTCGGCTCTGAAGAAGCCATGATTCGCCTCGACATGTCTGAATTTATGGAGCGCCATACAGTTTCAAAGCTGATTGGTTCTCCTCCGGGCTATGTGGGCTATAGCGAAGGCGGTCAGCTGACAGAGGCTGTGCGTCGTCGTCCTTACACCGTAGTTCTCTTTGACGAGATTGAAAAAGCCCATCCCGATGTCTTCAACATGCTGTTGCAGATTTTGGAAGATGGTCGCTTAACCGATGCCAAAGGTCGCACGGTGGACTTTAAGAACACACTGCTGATTTTGACCTCTAACATTGGTTCTAAAGTGATCGAGAAAGGCGGTGGCGGTCTTGGCTTTGAGCTGGAAGAGGATGCCGCTGAGTCCCAGTACAATCGCATTCGGTCCTTGGTCAACGAAGAACTTAAGCAGTACTTCCGTCCTGAGTTCTTAAACCGTTTGGACGAGATCATTGTCTTCCGTCAGCTTACCAAGCCTGAAGTTAAGGAAATCTCCGATATCCTACTCAAGGAGGTGTTTGGTCGGTTAACCGAACAGGGTATTACCCTGGAGGTGACTGATAAATTCAAGGATCGTCTGGTGGAAGAAGGGTACAATCCCAGCTACGGTGCTCGTCCCTTACGTCGCGCCATTATGCGGCTATTGGAGGATACTCTGGCCGAGGAAATCCTATCTAGCCGCCTGAAGGAAGGTGATACCGCCGTTGTCGATGTCGATGACAAAGGTAAGGTCGTAATCGTGGCTAAGGAGAAGCGTGAGCTACTCACTCAGGGAGCCGATTAGCACAGTCTGATTCTCCATATAAATTAAAAATGGTCGTTTAGAGTAATTCTGGGCGACCATTTTTAATGCGCCGAGGTTGAGTCATGGACAGCTAAAACGTATCCTTGAAATACAAGATTGTTAACTATTGTAAACTCGATTAAAGCTTCCTTGCGTGCCGTAGACCTCAGCTTTGATAATGGTTTTACCTGCAATCAACATCGCTATTGGGCTGTGGTTGCTAACGAGT
>JBCCJR010000274.1:0-7426 GCA_039045805.1 Cyanobacteria bacterium P01_C01_bin.118 | reverse complement strand
TTTTTTTTGAATGTTGACTGGGCATGATCTCACCTCTTGGTGATAAAGGGATTTTTTTGTCCTATCTCTTCTGAGGAGGTTTTCCCCTTAGTAAGGCTGCCGTGTATACACATCTCGGAAAGGGCTTCAAAATCCTGCATTACCCCCCCTTAATTCCCCCTAAAGCCCTTCGGGCATGCGCTAAAGCGTAGCGTAAGGGGGAAACTCCGGTCCTCCCCCTTACGAAGGGGGAGTTAGAGGGGGTGAAGCAACCGTGAACGCGAGGTTCCAGTACTTGTGTGTGCACCGTAGCCTTCGTAAGGGAAACCATTGCGGTCTAAACCTTAGCCTTAGAGACCAGGACCATTTCGGCATTCTTCAAGGTGCTGCCATCACCTTTGAGCATAAATCTCCAGGTACTGCCGTTTTGGCCCACGTTAAGGGTGTGCGGCTGCAGATACGTATTGTTCGGCACCTGCAGATCGTCGTTGATGGTGAATATCGCCCCACCCTGTTCATCTGCATACTCATAGCGCATGAATAAACCAATCATCTTGCTGCTACTCATATTGGGGAACATGTCGCGGGTAAAGGTAATCTCAACCTCATCAACATCACCAGCCGTCAGGGCTTCCCACTCATCGGAGAAGTTGTAGGCCATATCAAAGAAGCTGGTGGCGTGGTAAGGCTTGAGCACGCCCTTAACTTCGTTGGCAAAGCGGCTACCGCCCTGTTTGGCCGTATAGCGTAGCTTGACCGTGACATCCAACAGATCCGCCGGATTATAAGATCCCTTCATGCCATTCAGTTCTAAGCGCCAGTTGGACACCGCGCCCGTGCCTTCAAAGGGTAGATAGCGCTCATCGCCAAAGTTCAGCTCAAACATGCCGTTGTTTTCGGTGTACTGATCCACATGGGATAGGGCCACCTGCTGATTGGCACGCCAGTTGACTCGCACATTAGGAGTCGCTTCATTGGATGGGTCAATCAGATGTTTCACTGCCTTGATGTCGGCACCCATCACCAGTTTGCTGCTGAGCTGCGTCAGGGTGGCATTTACCTGCTGCCCTTCACCGACATCAAAGGCCAGGGAGATGGTTTTGATCTGGCGGTTGTAATGACCGGGGAAGTCGTAGTCAAACAACTCTTCCGATAGTCGGAACTGACAGAACCCATTGGTTTTGAGACTTAACAACGCCATCGGGTCGAGTTCTAACAGCGAGATATTCTTGGTGATTTCCAGCCGACGGCTGTCGGTCTCTCGGTAGGCCTTTTCTAAACGGTCCAGGTCATGGCCAAGCATATTCCCCGACAATAGTCCCTTACGCTGGCTGTCCCAGTACATGCCGTTGATGTAGTTGACCTGGCCCGCTTCCAACCCTTTCTCAAAGATAAAGGCCTGCTCTGCTTGTTTGGCATAGTCGTGGGCCAGCTTGTAGGTTTGATAGAACAGACTAGCGATTTTGCCACTCATCCAACTGTAGAGTTCCTTGTTAGAGAACTTACTCTTCATAAAGGTGGCAATGGACTCATGGTTTTCCATCTCCTTTTCGTGGATGAGCAGTTCCTGCTCCGCGATCGCAATGCTATGGTCTTGGGCAGCCAGCTGGTAGTTGATTTGGGTGATCTCGCTGCTGACCATCTGCTGTTGCAACTCCCAGTCCTGTTTAGAACGCTGATATTGCGCCACTACTCCAGCAACTTCACCGAACATGCTGAGAGCTTCACCAGAGGACTCCAGTGCACCACCAAACTCACTCAGCATGGCACCATAGTTGCGTCCCCCTGTGGTCACACCAAAGCTGAACGCGCCAATGGTAACCTGCGGGATAACATAGGACAGACCACTGATAATCTTGCTTAAGACCACGGCGGTGTGCATGGCAGCTCCTGCCGTCATCAGGTCGATCTGCGTTTGTTCTGATGGCAAATACCCCTCGGCAATCAGTCTGGTGTAATGAGTTAGCTGGGCCTGGGCACTTTTTTGGGTTTCTAGCAGATTTTGTTTGGACTGCCTTGCCTCTTTAATTCGTTCCTTTTTCAAGAACGTTGTTAGATCCAGAATCACGGCTTCTTGCTGACTTTGCAAGAGACTGAGTTCTTCCGCATCTTCTTTCTCCAGGGCACCAAGGAGAGCATCGCTAAAGCCATTGAGCTTGGTCACCAGTTCCCGCGCCTTAGCCATTAGAGAACTAAAGCGATAGTCTGGCACCGTAGCCGTTCCGGCAGCCATAGCTGCTGCGGCAGCCACGCCACCGCCACCAGCCACCGCATTAACCAGCGCCATGGGATCAATGGGGGGCTGGAACAGAGGTAGGGGCTGAGCCACACCGTCAATGTTCAAACAGGCCCGAATTTTGCCAAGGCGATCTTCTACCCGCGTCCAGTACTTGTTAAAGAGATCATTTTCCTTGAGATAGAAATAGGGGTTAGTAATGGTATCAAACTGAGTGGCGGCAAAGCTCAGGCTCTGCTCGTAGTCAACTACGCCATTAGTGATGGTATTTTCCAGATCAATCAGGAAGTTGTAGTCTTCATTAACGTCATTATCACCGACGCCAGTGTAGTGGGCGAAATCGCTATAGCTCTTGGTAGACTCCAACACTACACGACCCATGTTCCTGGGCTTTTCCCCCAATAGGTCGTAGGCCAGGATGTACAGCATCCGAGCTTCATTAATACTCTCGCGGGTGTACTGCCGGAAGAGCATATCGCCCCAGTCCAGAAGATTGTCGATATAGCGCATAACAATCGCTTTGCGATAGGCAAGGGGACGCAGCGCTGCAATGGCATGGGGGTCAAAGGGATCATCCAAGTAGGTCGTCAGCTGAGCCCTGAAATTCCTCATCAGATCCAGGCGAGTATTCAGGGTTTTAATCACTTCGACCACCTCCTGCATCTCACTTTTCCAGGTGACGAGCAGGGTTGGATTACTGCTGTTGTTGTTGTTGACGGGCGTTTCATTGAGATTTTTGATGGCTTTTTCCAGGGCACTCACCTGTGGCCAGGTTTTAATCTCGGCAAGTTTGGGTTTATGGGTCTCTTCGTAGGTTGTCAGATCCTCTTGACCCAGGAAGACCTTTTGGTAGCCTGCTAACATCGTGTCCAGGACTGCCAGGGCTGACCGAGCAGGACTCACCGTTGCCGCATTGGTAAGGGATTCAAAGGCGTTTAGATCATTGGTTAGGGTGGCAATTAAAGCAGCTGGATCCGTGGCTAAGAAGGGCAGGAATTTCCAGTAGTCCGAGATTTCAGTGGGGTCAAAAATATATTCGTACCACTGTTTAGCTGCTTCAAACTTCTGGTCGGCGTTGAGGGTTTGGGCAATTAAGAACGGCGCATGAAAAAATACCTCCCAATAGTACATGCCGTTGGCGCTGTTAAAGTCCAGATGGCTGTTGGTTGGTTCTATCTTGAACTTAGCCTTGTTCATCTGGATATTTTCCGGCGTGGATTCCTTAAAGCTAATGGTGGGAGATTCGTCAATCTCCTGGGTCGAGATGTTTAACAGGGCGTCAATTCCCTTGGCAAACAAGATTTGATTCAGCTGTTCGGCAGTGCTTGAGGTAAGACGAATTACCTCGTAATTGACAGCATTGATTTCGTAGGGGTGGGCGGCGTTAGGATTGCTAAGTTCGTAGGAGATATTCTTGCTACCTTTAATCAGATAGAGGGTTTCCTTGTCACTGTTATCCACCTGAGTAAAGGCGGCATCAAGGCCGGAGGCTCGGATCGCGGCGGGAATATTGCCCCAACTGCCTACAATTGGGGTTGCTGGGCTAATTTGAGTGGGTCCGGATAGGGTATATCCTAAGCTGGCTGCAGTCTTTTGTAAGATCACATTTTTTGTCTGGTTATCGACTGATGCACTGCTAAATGCATTGGCCAACTGCTGGCTAAGCTCACCGTCAGGTATAAACCCGTTGCTGTCCTTGTCGAGCACCTGGTTGCCTTTATTATCGAAAATGCGGACATGATATGCATTGTCGATTTTTGCCACAGTGACTACACCAGTCCTATCTGTTGGTAAAGCATTCCTGTTTTTAAGCGACATCAGCTCCAGGCCATACTCGGTTTCGAAATGATGGTAGTTTCTGCCCGAGAACAGGTAGACATCCTTGTTAAGTGTAAAGGCAGCATCGATACCATTGCTGACATTGGCATAGCTCTTGGGATAGCCCTTATCGATGTAACGGGGAATCGTATCCAGATCACCTTTATTGGCGCTACTTTCCAAGGTATAGCGATAATATTCAGTACCGGCAATCAGGTACAGATGATTTCCTGATACATAAGCCGCATCGACCCGCTGTGTGCTCTGTAAATTGGTCAGAGAAACCATACCCCAAACGTCCACGGTGGTTTCAATTTTGCTAGTATCGCTACGGTAGTACTGCTGGTTTTTGTTGTTAAACAGGTAGGAGACATTGTTACCGTTGGCATCGGGCTTTGGCGATGTGAACGCCGCGTCCATCTGCGACCACCTTGGCAGCCCTTCTCTGTTAGTGGACAACTTTTTGGGGTACCCACTATCAGCGCTATTGGCGAAGATGCCATTATCTGGGGTAAACCGCAGATACTCGTCACCTCGGAACAGGTACAATGCGTTTTCAGTACCCAAGGTTTTGGTCCCGATAAAGGCTGCATCGACTTGATTGTCTCGCCAGATGGCACTGATAGAATCAGCATTCAAGTATGCTGGCAGATTGAGATCTCCCAAGTTTCCACGGTTGGTGCCTGCTCTTAGTTGGGTAAGAATTGTCCGTGGACTCTGACTATTGTCAAATGCATGAAACGTGTTCTCATCGGTGATGATAAAAATATCACGGCCATTCGTCGCGGTGAAAGCACCCGTAACCGTAACCTCAGTATTATAGAGATTATCGAGATTGGACCTACTAGGAGGATTGTCATTGTCTTGCAAAAGCTTTCTCAGTCTGTTGTCCCTACGAAACTTAACTGGTTGGTTGTTGCGCCAGGCTTTAGCTAGACTTTTTTTATTATCCTTGTGCCATCGGTCACTCTGGTCAGATGTGTTGTAAAAGTTGATGTGGTGCGCATTACCTTGGGTGTCGGTATAGCTGAGGCCAGAAGACCAGTTCAAGTCCGGAGCTTCAAAGTTGTTGCTATCAAAAGGGCTAGGTAACGGTTGCACATTTTTGCCACCTTGCACATAAGTGCGATGTCCTAAAGCGTCCATAATCAAGAGGCCACCGTCAATCACCACCATAGCGCTCACGGTGTTTCTCTGGCCGCTAACATTGGTAACCGAGTTACCAAAGACACTTTCTAGTACGGTTTTAACTGTCGCGTCCTTTTTTTTGTCAATGGTGCCATCAGCTTTGTAAACGGTGTAGGTGTAGGTGTTTTTATCTTTTCTGATCAGGTGCAAGCTATTGTTGAAAATAGCAGCTGCTGATAGGCTGCTGTTCGGTTTCTTTTTGCTACTGGGCAAGCCAAAACTAGTGCGAATCGTTACGGTGCGTCCGGTGTCACTACGCAGCACGGTACCTGAGGTATTGTTAAACCAGAAACCAACAAACTTACCATTAATAGTGGCGGTAAAGGCGGCATCAATGGCAGTCCAGCTCTTAGGTAAACTACCAATCAGCTGTGACACCGAGTAGGGTTCTTTGACCAACTTGTCAAAGGAGGGATCGTTGTATTCGTAAATTTGTCCATCCAGTGTCAGGTAGCTGGTGCCATTGATAATAAAGGCTGAATTAACATTACCGCTGGTTTGCATCTTGCTGGTGACATCAATACCCCAACGACTGTCGATATCAGCAGGGGCTGAGGTGGTTTTGCCATCGGCAGAGACCGTGACATATTTCTTATTGTCTAGGAAATAGTAAATATCCCCACCCTTAAACACCTGAACTGCAGCTGTGATATTACTGTTATATTCTTTGCCTGGGTTTGGACTCAGATTCGTCAGTTTGGTATCGCTGGCCAATGAGATCGCATCAGGTTTGACTAACAAACCACAACCATTATGGTTATAGGCAAACCAGGGACCATCCATCGAATTAGCGGAGTAATTTAGCATCACCACATTGTTTTCTTCGATGCTATTTGGGGTGGTAAACTCTTTTGGGAAAAGATTTTTGAACAGTTCCTGACCTTGGTTTTTGATGGGCTGGGTATTAGCCTTTTGAGAGTAAAGTTCGGGGGTCAGATTAAAGGCACTGCATTTAAGACTGGATTCGGCGGAAGGAGTTGATTTCGCATAGTAACGCACACTGATGTAAATGTTTTCGTAGGTATGCTCACGCGATGCCTGCTTTAATTTGGTGGAATTTTCGACAAAAATATCCACATTTGAGATGTGCAAACTCTTCTCCTTCTCAGGACTCTTCTCCTTCTCAGGACTCTTCTCCTCCTGAGGACTCTTCTCCTCCTTAGATGGATCGTTAAAGGTGGTTTGCAAAGTCTGGGGCTGGGTCCAGCGTTTGTTGAGATTGTAGAAGGAATAGTAAATCTTGACTTCTTGTTCACTATTACCTGAAGAACTAACAGTCTGCGAGCCATTGTTATCAGTAGTCGTGATTGTTGTGGAGGAGGGATCTTCCACAACTTCTTCAATGACGGTCCAGAACACAAACACGCGATTAAAGGCAAAAACTGGCTCGACGCGGATGGCTTCAATTTTGATGTCTAGCTCTTCCCAGGGCTCCCAAGTGGCAGCAGCACTGTTACCCCCCACAAAGGTGCCAAAGCGGTAGAAATAGCGCATGGGGTCGGTGCGGGTGCGACCAAAGAGTACTAGCTTTTTATCGTTGGTGCCAGCGCTATTGTCATCGTAAACGTATCCTCCAGCAATGCTAAGTTCCGATACCTCGGTAAAGCTGTCGAGGTACTTTAAGTAAGCCTCTTCAACCCTTGTTTCGGTGAGTTCACCTTGGGAGAGGCTGGCCTCTAAGGTTTCGAAGGCAGCGGTTTTGCGATCGCGTAACTCTGGGCGAATGTAGTTTTCTGGATACAAAAAGACTTTGCGGTTCGCTTCCCACACGCGATAGTTACGTAGCCATTGCCAGCGATCCTTGAGAATCTCGCGGGCAGCCTGCTGGTCATTGGCATCCAGTTGAATATTTTCGAGATTGACTAAATAACGATGCAGATAGAGCTGCACAGCAGCAGTGGCTTCCTTAATGCGAGAGGTCTCCGCACAGCTATCCATCTGGATGTCAATCAGCAGTTTTTGGTAAAGCTGTCGAGTGTTTGTAATTTCAGCATCATTGGCGATCACATAGGGCACCAGGGCATCCCGTTTCAGGGTATTCACCTCATTGGTAATTTGCTGGACCAGGGTTTCATAGTTGTTATTGCAGTCCACAGCTACCAGCAGATCGTAAGTGCCCGTCGCCGCTGTACCCACATCGGGTTGACCACTGGACCAATAATCAGAATCGTAGAGAGGGAGCCAGACGTCTTTGTACAACGCCGA
>JBCCJR010000273.1:0-7440 GCA_039045805.1 Cyanobacteria bacterium P01_C01_bin.118 | reverse complement strand
TATGTGTTTAGAATTTTGTCGCAGCGCGCAAAATTCTAAACGGCCCACCGATCATCCCAACAGCTGCTTAGGGGTATCTTGAATACTTTTCCGTAGGGCCCTAGGACGAGCGGAAGCGCCCTATCCATGGGGTTTTAGGAACTCGGAGGGACCCCAAGCAACCGGTTTTGCAATTGGGATGATCGGTGGGCCGTTTAGAATTTTGCGCGCTGCGACAAAATTCTAAACACATAAGTTATCTAGCTTTTGGGCAAACACAGTTGGTCATAGCTAAACTATTCGTTACTGTTTAGGTACGAATCAACTTCTGCATCAAAGCCTTGTTCAACCAAAATCTGAATATGCTCAGCAATTTCGGCGGCGCTATCGGGTGACCGACCCAGAATGTGCTTGAATCTGCCAGAAAACTGAATCCAGGTGTAAAGACTTGTAATAACTTGAAAAGCTACATTTAACTTTTGAGGATTAATACGGACTCCCCACTCCCTAGCAATGAGATCGCACTCCCATAGCCGTACAATTTAGCTGGCGCTACACAGCCCATTGTTGGCTATGACGACCGTCACCCACTCCTATGAATTTTTTTGAAAAACCTGGTTCTGACCTTGCTGATCGAGTGCCGCCGGGTCAAAATCTAGCCAAAGGGTTTCCCGTACTCACCTATGGCCCCACACCAGAAGTAACCCAGGCTGAATGGCAGCTCACCCTATCCGGTTTGGTCACCGCCAAAACCTTAACCTGGGACGATCTGATGGCCTTGCCTCAGTGTCAATTCACCGCGGATTTTCACTGTGTAACCACATGGAGCAAGCTTGACGTTACCTGGACTGGTGTCAAAGTGACCGACCTGTTAGCTACGGTGGAGGTGGACAAACAAGCTGCCCACGTCATGGCTCACTGTTACGGTGGCTACACCACCAATGTGGCCATGGATGACTTTGCCCGACCTGAAAACTTTCTGGCCCATACCCTGGAAGGTCAGCCACTGCCTGCAGATCATGGCGGCCCCCTGCGTCTGGTGGTGCCCCATCTCTACGCCTGGAAAAGTGCTAAATGGCTTAGCGGTTTAGAGTTTTCGGCAGAGCCGGTTTTAGGGTTTTGGGAGCGTAACGGCTATCACGAACGAGGAGAACCTTGGGCCGAAGAACGCTACAGCGATCGTTAGGAACCCAAAGTTATCCTGATCGTCTCTTTAGGTGTCTGTAATTTTGACAATGGTTTTTAGTGCCGGTATTCTGACGCATTCAGAACATACCTGTTGCTGATGCTCTGGTCATCTATGGGCATTTTATGCCGCCAAGCATTGTCCCCGTTGGTGAGCATCAGTCACGTAAACCAGACTTCCTGAAAATCGGTGAACTTTGCGATTTAACTGATCATCCTCCCGTCGCATGTCTGCGATTAATCGCCCCTCCAACGACCCCATAATTGATGCGCTGCCTCCAGAAGCCCAGCGGTGGCTGATAGCGTTACCCTGGGTACAGCGTCGTTACGTATTGTCGCTATGCTATGTCATGTGCGCCACTCCCCCGGAGGAGCAAGCTCAGTTTTTAGATGAGTACACCGCTGACGGGATGGTGTCTCGCATCATTCATGATCATGATACTCAGCAGCGGATTGCCCTCCACCTACGGCGATTTCGCATCAACACCCAGCTGACCGAGACCACTCTACGGCGCTATATTCGACAGTTTTATATCCATTCGGCCCAGATTAAGCATCATCAAACAGAGGCCGCCTATCTAGAAGCGGCCATCCGACTGATGGCCAGTGGCCAGGAGCAAGATCGGGTGGTGACCTATATTCTTGGGTTTGAGCTGATGGTATTACTGTTTAGCATGAGCTGGGAGCAGCACGAGCGATTTTATTGTTTGCAGCCCAACCAAGAAGACTTTTTCAACCTTTATATTCGGCCAGTGCAGCGGGCCCATCGCCTAAATGGGGTAATTGTGCCCAAAGATGAAAATCGTTTCTTTGCCCGGCGTGACTATTTTGTCCGCACTCCTAAACTCAAGCCAGGACAAACCGTGGCGTTGATTATGGCCACATTCTCTCCGGATCAAATTAATCAGCTAGGGGCGATGGTGATGCGTCATCAAAATGCATTGCAATTTGACTACGCTCACATTTTTCAAGAAGACTCTGATGCAGCCATCTTTAGCTGATGAGTGAACATTCACTCAACAATCCGAACAGCCCCTGACTGAATCGCATCAAAGAGACGGTTTATCTGTCGTCGCTCCTGTTCATCCACGGTGCCATCGGCTAACACCATAGTGGAGAGGGTTTGATATTGGGTATAGGTAATTCGTTTAGCCCTGATCAGCTGATTGACAAGCTGAGCTACTTCACTTTCGGGCACCTCGGTGGTTTCTGATGCAGCATTTTCTGCACCATCATTTTCAGGATTGACTGTGTTGTCAGCAGAATTGCTCATGGTTATCACTACCGTCTCTATGACAATCTAATTTAGTCAAGTATGGGGCGTACCGGAACTTAACGGGGCAGTACTCTCATTGGCATTAAGCAGTTCAATGGCTGTATCTAGGGAGTCGGCATCAGTAATCGCTTTATCCTGTCGCCACCGTAAAATTCGAGGAAAGCGTACGGAAATTCCTGACTTGTGCCGCTTTGATTTAGCAATGCCTTCAAAGCCAATTTCAAACACATGGGTGGGTTCAACGGAGCGCACCGGACCAAAGCGCTCGCGGGTATGGCGACGAATCCATTTATCCAGGGTATTGATTTCTTGATTATCCAAACCAGAGTAGGCTTTGGCAAAGGGCACCAGCTCCTCCCCGTGCCATAGGGCAAACGTATAGTCCGTAAACAGATTAGCCCTTTTACCGCTGCCTGCTTGGGCGTAGATCAACACCGCATCCAGCGTCATTGGGTCTACCTTATACTTCCACCAGTAGCCCCGCTTGCGACCCACCAGATATGGACTGTCCAGGGCTTTGAGAATTAAGCCTTCGGCTTGATGTATGCGGGACTGCGATCTAAGGGTTTGCAGCTGCTCAAACGTGTCAAAGTCCACAGTTTGAGAGTAGCTGAGGTAGGGGGATGTGTGGGTTTCTAGTAACTCGGTTAGCAGCTGACGCCGCTGGTGTAGAGGCGATTCCCGGATATCTTCGCCCTTGTGTTCTAACAGGTCATAGGCGAGAAAATGGACGGGATTTTCCTTCATCAGCTTAGGTCCCACCCGCTTACGTCCCAGACGTTTTTGCAAATAGTTAAAGTTCAGCGGGCGCTGACCGTCCCAGCAAACAATCTCTCCGTCTAGCACAGTGCCATCGGGCAGCTGGTGTAACGGTTCAGTAAATTCGGGAAACTGATGGGTAACCAGGTCTTCACCTCGCGACCAGATAAAGTGTTCGGACTGTCGATAAATCATCTGAGCCCGAATCCCGTCCCACTTCCATTCAGCTTGCCAGTGGGACATGGACTCCTCGGCAAATTTATCAATATCGATAGGTGAAGCGAGAAAAAATGGAAAGGGACGGCTGGGGGCGGACTGGCTAGTATCGCTTTGAATTAGCTCCTCGTAAAACTCTACCGATGGAGTAAAGTCCCCCATCAGTCGGTGGGTGAGTACATCGGCGGGCAGATCATATTCAGCGGCGAGGGCTTTAACCACCAGTTTGGTGGAAGCGCCCACCCGAAAGGCACCGGTCAGTACCTTATTAAGAACAAACACCTCGTACCCCTGCAAACTGGCCCACCAGGACAGAATTAGCTGTGTTTGTTCTTCATCACTACAGGTCTTGACCTGGGGAATAATGGTTTCTAGCCAGACATGGAGCGGCTGGTCTTGAAACGACTTTGTAGGCGCTGGTAAGGGAGTGTCATTAAGCAATAAAGCAATGGTTTCAGCGGAGTCGCCCACATGGGCATAGCTGGCGGCAAACAGCCACTCAGGCATGTCAGATGCCTGGAGAAAAATATCTCGCAACACCCGCGAGGTAATTAATCGTTTGCGAGTTTTACCCAGAAACAAATACAGCGCCCAGACTGCGTTGGCTGCCGACTCATCATGAAAATAACGCTGCAGGGCTGCAACTTTTTCATTGGTGGAGGTAGTGCCGTCTACGGCTTGAAAAAGTTGAGTAAATCGTTTCATGAGGAATTGGGCGTTAATCTATATTGTCAGCTAAAGTGAGGAGTCTGACGCAACCGTCTGCTGTGAGTGTCACAGATAAATTTTTGACTTAGCTGGTAAAATCTTAAGAAATAATTAATCTTTCATATTATCCTCGATATACCGGTCTGTTGTGGACAGGAGTTTAGCCGCGTTTTTTTATGGTTAGTAATATCGAGAACAATGGGAGCACTCCCAGTGGGGCTTTAAATGGCTCGAATGGTCGTGCTGCCAAGCTAAAGCTGGCACCTATTGATGGGGCTTTGTTGGCTTCCCATGTGAATGAATCGCTACCCCAAGTGCGCGATCGCATGGCGGTTTTAATCGATGGTGCGAATTTATTTTATTCGGCGTCCTACCTTGGGATTGAGGTGGACTATGCCCGATTGCTAGAGACGTTGGTGGGCAATCGGCGACTGCTGCGGTCTTATTTTTACACCGGGGTAGACCCTAAAAATGAAAAACAGCGAGGCTTTTTGCTGTGGTTAAGCCGTCATGGTTATCGCGTTATTAGTAAAGAGCTGGCTCAGGATGTGGACGGTACCCGACGGGCTAACCTGCATGTGGAAATGGCGGTGGATATGATGCGGCTAGCTGACCATTGCGACAGTATTACTCTGCTTAGTGGGGATGGTCATTTGACCTATGCGGTGGATGCACTGAGCTATCGTGGTGTCAGAGTGGAGCTGGTGAGCCTGCAGTCGATGACGAGCGATTCGCTGATTAATCTGGCAGACCGTTATACAGATCTGGCTGAACTGCAAGACTTTATTTGTAAGTTGCGCTAGGTAGTGACGATTCGGTTGATCTATGAGGAACTGGTAAGTTTGTAGTCAATGCAATTAGCTGGGAGACGAAATCGCTAATTGGCCTAGCTGCTTTAACACTTGCAACACTGTGTATAGGTCGTTGCCCTGGTTGAGCAATGAAAACGGGTTAGACCGGCTGTAGAACACATCATCACCAGGGGTTGCTGTTTTCATGACTTTCAAAAATAGAAATTCACTGCCATTGAGAACCATCCCGAAGGATGGAGGGCTTGGCGCTGCCAACATGTAGGCTAGGGTTTGGGGGATGGCCTTGGTTATGGAAAATTCAGAGTTTTTGGCTTCGATTACCGTTATCCAGAGTTTATTCTGGAGTACCAATACATCAATTGAGCCTTGAATCATTTCGCCTTCATCTTCTGCTGATACTTGCACTAGCGTTTCTCCATCGGCACGGAATGGAGGGGCATAAAATCCGGCCAGGTCCAGTATTGGTGACAGCACCACCATCTTGACAATACTTTCCATGACTGGATATTCCAGTAAGTATAGGTAGTTGCGTTTAACTCGATCTAAGGCTTGCTGTTCGGTTTCATTAAGAGGCTGCAACGGCTCCTGCCACTCTGTAAAGCCGTCCTCAGTGTACTGAAGCTGAAACTGTTCCTTTAGATCAGCTAATTTGATTTTTCGAGCTGCAACTGTTTGATTCATGGAAATCACCTAGCTTGATAACCATTATGACGCTTCTGTATATCTGTTTATAGCCCATTGGCTGTGTCTAATGAATTTTCAAAGGCAGCTATGATATGGTTCAAGTGTTCTACTCCCAAAGAGCTCTGGAACTTATGGCTTCTCAATATTGACTATTTACTCTATGTCGTCACAGCCGCCTTTACTCCCATCTGATGCCTACGAACGCTTTCTGACCGAGCTCAAGACTCTGATCAAAACATCTCAGATCAAAGCTGCTCTTGCGGTCAACTCTGAATTAATTTTGCTCTACTGGAAAATTGGTCGAGATATCCTGCAGCGTCAGCAACAGGAAGGTTGGGGCAGCAAAGTCATTGATCGCCTATCCCAAGATCTGAAGCGAGAATTCCCTACTATGAAAGGGTTTTCCCCCAGAAATCTCAAGTATATGAGGGCATTTGCTGAAGCCAATTCAGACTCGCAAATTGTGCAAGAGATACTTGCACAAATCACCTGGTACCACAATATTGCCTTGTTAGAAAAGGTTAAAATCCCCGAGACTCGCTACTGGTATGCTCGGCAGACTGTTATTCATGGCTGGAGCCGTAATATCCTGGTCATGCAAATTGAAAATAGGTTGTTTGAACGCCAAGGCAAGGCAATTAATAATTTCCAGCAAACTTTACCATCGGAGCAATCTGATCTCAGTCATAGTTTGCTCAAAGATCCCTACAATTTTGACTTTTTAACACTACAAGAGGCCTATCAGGAGCGTGAGCTGGAACAGGCATTAATCGCACGAATGCGTGATTTCTTGCTGGAACTAGGCGTAGGCTTTGCCTTTGTGGGGAGTCAATATCGTTTAGAAGTAGAAGGTGACGAGTTCTTTCTTGACATGCTCCTGTATCATGTCAAGCTCCATCGATACGTGGTCCTTGAACTTAAGGTGACCGATTTTAAGCCAGAGTATGCTGGGAAAATGAACTTCTACATCACTGCCGTTAATAAGCTGCTATGCAGTGACCGTGATGATCCGACCATTGGCATCATCCTGTGCCGATCTAAAAAGAAAACTGTGGTGGAGTTTGCTTTAGGAACTGTTCAGAACCCTATCGGTGTTTCAACCTACAAGTTGCGTGATGAGTTACCGCTGGCTTTGCAAGAAAGTCTTCCAACCATCGAGCAATTAGAGATGGAGCTAGATTCAGCATTTAAAGAAATTGAGGCCCAAAACAATCAATAATCTAACCAAGGTGATGATTGAGATTGTTGTTGAGCGTCCTATATTGTCTATATTGAAGGGCAGACTTCGACAATACGCTCAGCAATTGTCCACAAGGGAATCGCTCTAAAGAAGGCTAATAGAATTTTCCCTAGCTTTTTTGAAAGCGACTCCATAAGCCCAGGCAAAGCAATGTACCCAAGGAGACCATCCAGCTTAGATAAGACGTTTCAGCATAGTGAATATCATCACCACCACTATCGCTAATCAAATCAGACTCAACGCCCGTCTCATTTACTGGGACCGTCAAAATATCCCCATGACCCTGCTGATCGATGGTAACTTCCCAGTCACCCGTCATCGCCTGATTGGGACTAAAGCTAAACCGACCCTCGCTATCGGTCACACCCTGAGCCCAAGGCGTCACTGGATTATTAGGAGAATACACATTCACCTTCGCCCCTTTAAGAGGAGCGCCATTGCTAAAGGTGCTGCGCATATTCAAAACTGGCTGCGACTGACTGTTCGTCACCTGATCCAGATAATAGTTTGTCTCAACCATATGGGCTGAGGCTTTACCACCTGCCAGAAGCATTCCGAATACAACGAATGGAGTGAGTCGT
>JBCCJR010000272.1:0-7451 GCA_039045805.1 Cyanobacteria bacterium P01_C01_bin.118 | reverse complement strand
CACCATCAGCAAAAATTCTCCCTTAACAGTTCTCTTAAGAATTTATCGTCGAGCTAGAAAACTAGATCCAAATCCTGTGTACCTCAAGTGTCGAACAGTGATACCCGCTGATTTTCTAACAGAAGACTCCGCTCTCTCTGAGGAAGAAAAGACCGCCATAGAAACATTGAGCAAGCCTGTGGAGGGCAGCTACGAATTTAAACTACAGGTACATATGAAAGGGAAAAACAAGAAGACTGATTCGGCGGTGGATACAACTGATACACTCGATGGTGAAGCCGATTCAGCAGGAGTCTTGTTTCAGACAAAACAAATTTTAGGTATAGGGGAGCCCAACAAACAACAACTGGCTGACAAGCAAATTTTAGAAAATGTGGTGGTGACGGCTCCAGAGCCCCCAGAGATTTTACAATTCGAATCGACTCAATCAGAATATCGTACGGTCAGTCAGTTGACCGTATTGGCCACCACGTCAAAGGTAAACACGGACGTGCCTCGAACACAGGCAACTGTCCTGTCTATTAATCCAGAAACTGATACAACATTTGATACACCCCTTTCTGAGGGTGATTCTGAACTATTGGACCCAGAGATAGCCAATGCCGATCCGCAGGTGATTCCAGTCAAGTTAAACTGGCAAATCACCAATCCATGGGATATTAAAGAACTGCGCCTAACCAGCCTGTCCCCCGACGGTGCCGAAAATACCGAAGCCATAACCTATTTTGTCAGAGAAATAGATGATCTAGAAAAAACAGGCTACTTGGATAAATCAAAAGACTTGGGTGAGCCTGACAACAAACTTATACTCTTAGATAATGGCCTTAACCTTTTAGATTCAGAAGAAGGATTTTGTGAAATAATTCCAGCTTCATCGGACACGGGGGGGGCTGATATCTTAGATTGCAAAAATGTACCTACCAAAGCCACCCAAGTAGGAGACTATGTCTTTTATCTCACCGTAGTCACCCGCGACGGAACAGAGGAAACCCCCATTTTACAAACTACTCCCACAATCAGCGTAAAGCCCCCTGTGCCTGCCATTGTTGACTTTACCGTTAATGGTGAGAGTGTAGAAACAAAACCCCGCCATGTATATGTGTTAAATCAGGCCCGTGGCAAAATAGACGTCACGTTAAGCTGGGATGTGAAATATGCTAAAGAGATAGAGCTGTTGCCAGCACCGGGTAAGGTCATTGGTAATGAGATTACCTATACCCTGAGTGCGGCACCTGGAGCAGAAACCATAACACTACGCGGCGTCAATGAGCTAGAGGAAGAAGTTACCCAGTCAGTCATTATTGAAAAGGTTGGTTTTGTCTCCGATGCTCAACAGATACCCATTCAGTCGTCACGGCGCTCAACACAGGCAGAGGAATTTTCAGAAGAAGGACTGCCAGCATTGCCACCACCGCCTACGGTTTTACCCGTGCCGGAAATTGCACCTATTCGGACACCGCCTCGGGCGAATTAGAGATCGGCGTAAAATTGAATGTCTTAAGAGGAGTGGGGATAGGGGGATAGGGGGAGGAAATGGAGGAGGGGGAGGATTACATGTCCTTTTTGGCCAGGTGTTCCATAAAGGAGCGGTGCATAAATAGATAGCCTCCTCCTGCCCGTCGTAACAGCATGCTACGGGTAACAAAATCAAGGAATCGGCTGTAGTTCCAAGGGGCACAGCGATTCCACCAAAGGATGATACGCAGAATCAAATGTTGAATCAGAACTTGACCAGAGCGCTGTCCGCCAAATAATGCAGCTAATAGACCAATGGCTCCTGCTATCATCACATGCTGCTGAAGGTCGCCATTGCCGTAGTACCAGGCGGCTAGGGTCCCTATCACACCCATGCCGATAGCTAGACGGGCCGAGTTGTATATTGCTTTACGCATGCCTTGATTTGGCAGCACAATTTCTTGAGGATTGGGTGTATTACCCAGGGAAAAACCACCATAAGCAGCTGCTAGACCTGTGACAAGAACTACCTCTTGGAAAATGCCAAACGTGATAGGCATAGACCTATCTGAATATGCATCCAATAGAAACAGCCGTGGGGGTAGATAGAGCAGCAAATACGCCAGGCTGCCAATCATGGCAAACCACAACCCTCGAGCCCAGGACCAGGTAATTCGATGGATCACAATCATTTGTTGACGCATTAACCCCCAAAATAAGGCCATGCCTAACCAGTCAATGGCCAAGGGAGAAAGTCTGGTGATATATGTGCTATCGGGATCAACATATAAAAAGGGCCTAATCAAATAGCCAAAGCTCAGAGCATAGATAGATGCCACCACAAAACCGGCCAGGAGCTGAGGCATACGGTTTTGTAACCCCGTAAATAGCACACTGACAAATGCTGACGTACTGGTGCTGATGGCCAATGTTGGCAAAAACCGAGCAGATTCTCTTATATCATGCCAACCCGCCATAGGAGCCATGTGACAGGCTGAAATTACTCCGGCCAGAATGCCCACAATAATGTGACTGTTGAGCCGATACCCCTGACGTTGACGCCGGTTATCTAGCCAATCGGGGGAGAGCTGTTCAATAAAAAATGCAGTTTGATCATGTTCTACCATCCGCTTGGCCAGCCAGATCAACCAGGCGCGAATTTCTTCTGGTGAATAGGTCTCGTCTCCATAGCTCGCCATTGGAGCCAGCCCTCGGCCCACGGGTTGTTTACGATTAAGCAGACGATCTAAAACCGCATCGTATAGATAGGCGCGGTGATCATCCAAGCAGGTGAAATGCTGCAGCTCTGCCGTGGGTCTATCCTGATAGGCCAGGGCCATAACGTTTATCATCAAGGGTGTTTCAGCCAATTGTTGAAAATCTGTGTTCTCTTCAATGGCCTGAATCAGACTGTCAAGACTTTTATTGGGTGAAAATTGTCCTAAATATTGAGTAGCCTGATCGGGAGTAAGGGGTTGCAATTTTAGGGATGCTTCTAGCTGCAGGGCATCAGAAGCTGTTTCATATTCTGTAATACGACTGCAGACGATGCATTCTGTATGGCGAAAGCTGCGTAGAAACTCATTGATCTGACGGATACAGACATTGATGAGATGCGATCGCACCTCATCAAGACCATCCAACAGCAGCAGTAGCTTTTGCTCCTCAACAAAACGACGACCTCGGGCCGGGTCAAGACTATATTGCTGTTCCAATTGAGCAATCAGCCAGTTGGTAAAATTACGACCAGCAGGGGGTAAGCCGTAAGTGGAAAGGTTAAAAACCACGGGAATTGATTGACTAAGATTCTCGGCTGCATCCCTATGCAAATCTTGCAGCAGTTCCAGAAGTGCAATGGTTTTACCAGAGCCAGGCGCACCGAGAATAAGTAAACGCCGTAAAGGCTTGATGTCATTAAACTGGTCAATCAGTTTAGCGTTGGTAGGTAACGGCTTGAGACTATCCACTTGCTGAGGGTTTTCCCAAAAAATATTGCGATATTGGGCCAGGGCCGACGGTTGATTGGCCAGATCAACTCGCAATGTTTGCCACTGTTCACTAAAACTCAGGGCATTACGCAGATAGTCATTGAGCCACATTTTTTGCACCCGCTGTAGCAGATACAGACGATCTGTGGATGTAATCCGTGCACGAGGATCAATCCCAAAAAGTTTAATGACTGAGCGTAGCAGAGGACTGTGGGGTAACGATTGACGTAGTAGATCGGCAACCTGGTCAAACAGATCTTCCCAAGCATCCTGAGGTTCTGACGCGTCTGAATACCTCTGGTCGTCAGATGCATTTACCCGAGTGTCAGAGAATGGGGTATCAGTTTGGGGTGCCTCAAAAAAGTCAGACTGTCTTTGGGGAGACTCCTCAGTATCCGGTTGAGCAGCCTTGGTACCGGCTGTCTGCCCTGGACGCTTAGGCTGGGGCCACCGTGCGTTTAATTCTCTAAGATTCGTTTCTGTATCAGTGGCCCAAAGGGTAAAGGTCCCATCTACGATACGCTGCCCTTGTTTTTTTCCTCGTAGACGCAGGCATTGGACCGTTTGCTCTAAATGATCCAGCGTTTCCTTTAGCTTAGGTTTACTATCGATCAACGCCTGGGACTGATACCTGAACTGCACCAACTCAATCAGCAGTGGACGCGTACTGTAAATATCTAGCTTAGGCGAGTCAGTTTGCCAGTCTGCCTGCTGGCAGCGCAGCCCTTTTTGCCGCAATTGGTCGGCAAACTCTGGATCTAAATGATCATTGCTGAAATCAAGCAACGCTTCCAGCAATTGACAGGTTTTTTTCCTAGAAACTTCCCCGTAAGCTAGGCGACCCATAGATGATCAGTAAAGATACGTAAACCATATACTACAGCACCCCAAATTAAATGCCACCCCAATCTGCTACATAGCCTGTTACATAGTGATTTAGAGCTAATTTTATTAAATTTGATTTAAGGACAGGTGGCTGCATACATTAGCCCCATGCATGTCTGTTCAGAAAATTATGTTTGGTATACTTTTTCGCGGGTTGAGATTGTTTACACAGCAGCGTGTATTTAGTCGTGTGCCTGACGTCAAGTTGTTCAAGTGTTTTTCCTACAAATACCGGCTGTGACAGGGATATAAAATGTGTCTTTTGCTACTGTTTTAATTAAAGTTTAGTAATTTAGTGATAAATTAACCGCTATCGTACTTTTGAAAGGTTTGACTTGATTTCAGTCAACATTTTTTAATTTATCTACTCAGCACTTGTGTAGCAGCAGTTTTAGCTATAAAAGTGAGTGTACCTGGGATTCAATGTCACTTAAGAAGAGCCAGTTGGTAAACTTCTAATTTCATTTTTTTACACTCATTTGCGCACGTTCCTTGCAGGGACGTAATCAGTAGCTATTTATAGGCTGTTAAGCCGCGTCTTAGGCACAAGCCAACACCTGTTTTTGGTTAGTAACCATGGTTTAATCCATCTGAGTATTTGTATGGGTAGTGTATCGGTTTCAACAAAAGCCCCCTGTAAGACCGAGCATCCATTAGATGTTAGGTTGCGTCGCTTAGTTGAAGAAGCTTGTCGTCATCCAGTGGGAAGTCCTAAACGGCAATCTGCCTTTAGCGAGATTTTTCGGCTGGTGATGCAGTCTAAAAAGCTTTGGAGGGAGTCTAGTCTCTACTATGCAGATGCTCTGCAAGAAATGTGGGAGTACTGTTTTCTTAAGGTGGATGATCCCGAAGATGGTTATAAGCCAGAGGTATGTCGTGTTACAACCTGGCTAGACAACCGTTTAAAGAAGATTCTTCGACGCTATCGAGACAGGAGTCGCCGACAGCTGAACAGACATGCATTCGCTGTTCAGTTTGAAGATGGTCAAATTCTTGACCCAGTTGATAGTCTTATGGCTCCACAAGATTCTCAGTTTGCCCTTGATATGTTGACCCATTTGTTAAATTGGGTCACCAAAGATCCAGATGAGGTACTTCGTAGTCGGGTATGCGCAAAGTATCCGAATGTCAATGCTCAAATCTTATTGTTGCGACGGTTGCCACCGATGGAACAATCTTGGGCCGATATCGCTGAAGAGCTAGGGGCTGATAAGACCTACATAGCTCAGTGGTATAGCCGCTATTGCAATCCATTTTTGAGGGATTGGGGACGGGCAAATGGATATATCGATAAGTAGGATGGGCCGCCCACCGGACATTGCCGGAGCAAGGCGTAGTAATCGTAGGGTGGGCACGGCCCACCGCCCCCCCATTGCCCCAGGAAATAGAGGATAGGACGTATCAATATAATGAGAAATTGCGATGCCTGCTATGTTTCAGTGTCTTGCTAACAAACCTGAATCTCAAAAGATAGAGGGCTTTACCCTGATTGAAATGCTGGTGACAATTTCGATTATCGGGATGTTATCGGCCATTGCTGTGCCGTCCTTTATGGGACAGGTAAACAAAGCCAAGGAAACTGAGGCGAAAATAGCGATGAATACGCTAAAGAAGAACCAGCAGTTTTTTTATTTAGAAAATAGTAGGTTTGCCGATGAGATCGGGCAGTTAAATTTTTATAAGACTGACCGCAACCCCAGTACCGAAAAGGAGATTGAAACTGAATACTACAGCTATTCTGTTCAGAGGCATCCAAGACTGAATGGTAGACTACATCTGGCGTTTTCAAGAAAGAAAGGAATGAAATCCTATGCTTCAGTGGTGCATTTAAAGGATGAGCAACTGGAAGAGTGTGGTTTATTTTCGCTGAATATTAGCCAAGAGCATCCTGGTTTGGAAATCTTACGGTTTATTTTTGAAGCGATCGAAAACTATGAGCAGTATTGTTCTTAGCTGAGGTTTGTGGGTGGGAAAGGTAGCGGTGCGATCGCAAGTGTATCCGGTATATCGTTGCCAGCACATTATCTTACTTACAGCCTCTATCTTTTATACTGGGAATGCGATTAGACTGGAACCATGGTTGCTTCCAATAATAAATTTACAGATCAGACTACTGACTTTCGGGTCAATGATCTTCCTACCATTGGGGAGGTTAATACCCTCAGCCCCAAAATTAAGCAGCTATTGCAGGAATTTAAGCAGAAGCTAACGGAACTCTACGGTGAGCAGTTAGCTGGGTTGGTGCTGTATGGTTCGGTTGCTCGTCACGAGGAAACTGAGGAATCTGATGTGGATGTGTTGGTAGTGCTCAACGGTGAGACGATTTCCCATTTTGATGAAATTCGGCGAATGGGGGATGCCAAGTATGAGCTACTGCTTAAGTATGATGAACTCATCTCGGTTGTGCCGATGATGTATAGTGCCTTTTGGCACCGTGAGTCTCCACTGTTGCGAAATGTTCGTCAGGAAGGAATTTGGGTTTGAGTATGACAGCTCAGCTTTTGGCTCTTGCAGACGAAGATTTAGAAACTGCTCGGCTGTTGTTGGATAATGTGCGATATCGGGCCTGCATTTCTCGAGCTTATTATGCAATGTACTATGGGACTCAGGCTTTATTGAATACTAAGGAGATTGCTAACCGTACTCATAAGGGAATGATCCAGCAGTTTAGTCTGCATTTTGTGAAGCCAGGTGATTTTTCTGCTGAGATGTCGAAGCAATTAGGTGATATGTACGATCTGCGGCAGTTGAGTGATTATGAGGCAGATGTTGCTATTAATCAGGAGCAGGCGGAACAGGCTTTGGTTATAGCGGTTGAGTTTGTGGGACAGGTGAAGGGGTATCTGGAAAGTGGGAGTTAGGTGTAACTTATGCGCTCAATGAAATCAGCATTGTTTACGCTTTGACTAATTCTAAGAAAACAATATTGCCATTGGGTTCAAAGAACGTCTGTTTTTGGGCAATCGCTGAAGCAGAAATCGCTTTGGCCACGTCGTCTAATTGGCTTTCAGTGCGATAAATTAAATTCCACTGCATAAATGTTTCCATATATCCAACATCTCGATGGTTAGGGACAAAGTTTGCAACCAGCAGCTTTCCTTGGGGGCGAAGCATGTCAAACAT
>JBCCJR010000271.1:0-7454 GCA_039045805.1 Cyanobacteria bacterium P01_C01_bin.118 | reverse complement strand
GGGGTCAGTGGTGAATATGGCGGATCTCACCCTGAGGAACGACAATGGTTTAATGCTGACCGGTGGCACCGTAGTGTCCACAGGGACTTTGTCGGCAGGAACAGTAGATGTGGCCTCTGTCCCTGGAGAACAGCTGGTCCGCCTTAACCCTAACGGCTCTCTTCTCAGCTATGACATTGCCCCCGGTGGACTATCTCCCCTGGGATTATCTCCTCTTACTTTGCCAGAACTGTTGACCGGTGCGGCAGGTATTGGCAACAGTTTACAGCTGGATGCCGATGGGACGGTCCGTCTGGTGAATGTTGATCTGGCAATTCCCGATGGTCCTGGTACCACCCTTGTTAACGGCAACATCTCAGCTGAGACGATTACGCTTTTAGGGGACACCGTGGGTGTGGTCAATAGTCTTTTAGACGCCAGCGGTGCCAGCGGTGGAGGTACCATTCGCATTGGCGGCAACTACCAGGGACAGGGACCTTTGCCCAATGCTCAGCTCACCTACGTGGATGCTGATTCTGTTGTGGATGTGAGCGCCACCGATATTGGTAATGGCGGTGAGATTATCGTCTGGAGTGACCAAACCACCCATGCCCTGGGACAGTTTCTGGCGCGAGGGGGGGCCAATGGTGGAAACGGCGGTCTGGTGGAAACGAGCGGTCTGAGCGGCTTAACCCTGGGAGATGGCCCTGACATTTCTGCCCCTCTAGGCACAGCAGGAGAGTGGTTGATTGACCCCTTTGACATTGTGATTTCAGACAATGTTGCAGATAACGGATTTGACTTTGCTAATCCGTTTGTTGCCGTTGCAGCACCGGCACGATTAAATGTCTCTACCCTGGCGGAGTTCCTTAACGGTGGCGGCACTGTTCGGGTAACCACAGGCACCGAGGGGGAACAAACGGGCAATATCACCTTGGACAGTGATTTTATTTTTTTTGTTGACGGCGACGCTACATTATCTCTAGAAGCCGCCGGTAGTATTTTTATTAATGGTGCGATTGCCCCTGATGGAGACCCAGCTACGGGAGTCTTTTCAGGCCCTTTAAATATTAATCTGTTGGCGGATATTGACAATACGGGCAATGGTCAGGTTGTTCTAGATCGCCAAACTGTTGAAGCGACTCCAGGGGAGCCAATCAATGTCATTGATACCGCCGGTGGAAATCTGACAATAACGGCCAACAGCACTAATTTAACTGGGGTAACTGATACTGCTGCCATTATCCTGGCCGCTAACAATGTGATTACTACGGAGAACAGTGGTTTTGGTCTCTTTCCCACGGGTAGTGCTGTTAATTTGACGGGGGTGGCTAGTGACGGTCCCGGTATTCGTTTAAATAATGGTTCAATTATTGATGCTGAGGGTGCTGTCACTTTAACCGGTGCCAGCAATAACAATACCAGTTTGTTGTTAGGGGGCATTGTGGCCAGTGACAGCGAGCTGCTTTCGATCACGGATACCAGCGATAGCAGTGACGGCCTCGGCATTGTTATTACGGACAATGTTTTTGGTGGGGGTGGGATTACGCTAAATAGCGATCGCACCATTGAAGTGAACACCCTAATCGCCGGAGGCGATATCACTGTAAACACACAGCAGTCTTTTAGAGCCCTGGGCAGCGCTGTTGAAGTTATTAATGTGGATGCCAGTATTTTTAGTCAAGAAGGTGGGGTCACCATTACCCACGGTGGGGATGGGGTTACGCCATTTACTGTAGGCAGTGCTGACGTCAACGGTACGGCCAGTGCCATTGTTGCCACTGGCGGGAATGACATTCAGCCCACCCAGGCTTTTCTAGACGACTTTGCCCAGGGCAATATAGAAATTCTGACCGGTGAATTTGTCGAGCCAGAGCCGCCGGTTACACCAGAGCCGCCAGTTACGCCGGACCCACCGGTTACGCCAGACCCAGAAGACCCCGACAACCTCCCTAATGTAGACGACTGTGATGCTGACTGCACCACCAACAGAACCCAACCTGAGCTAGAAGCTGACGATCCAGGCACGTTACTCACGGTTGATCCTCGCTTGATTCCTGGTGCAGAGGGGGCCATTCTCCGCAATGAGGCCAACTATACCGATGAGTATCGCAAGTACCTTAACTTGGAAGAAACTCAGCCTCCCAGACCGAGCATCCCGCAGCTGCAGTTTGAGCTATCGCTGGTGGCCGAAGAAACCGGCGAACCACCGGCCATTGTCTATGTCTCTTTTGTACCGGGAGACTTAAACGGTGAGACGTTGCCCCAGGGTAAAACAGACCGGGAAATCCAACCGACGGATGTGCTGGAGCTAGTGGTGGTTACTCCGGACGGGCTGCCCATTCTTAAAACTCTGCCGGTGAGCCATGAGCAAGTATTTCAGACCGTAGACCGGTTTCGTAACAATGTGACCAACCGGGGGCGTGTCCGCACCCGTACATACTTAGGGGCCGCCCAGGAGCTACATTCATGGTTGATCGAACCGCTTGAAGCTGAGCTGCAGGAACGCGGCATTACCAGTCTGGCCTTTGTGATGCCACCGGGGATGCGATCGCTACCGGTCTCTGCTCTCCACAACGGCAGCTCCTTTTTAGTAGAACGCTATAACGTGGGACTGATGCCCAGCGTCAGCCTAACCGATATGCGTTATGTAGACGTGCGCGACACCGAGGTGCTGGCCATGGGAGCCTCTGACTTTGAGGACCAGCCCGAACTCCCCGCTGTGCCCCTGGAGTTGAGCACCATTGCCGAAGATCTGTGGGCCGGTGACTTTGTTATCAATGAAACCTTTACCCCCGATTCACTGGTGGCCAGTCGAGCTATAAAGCCTTACGGAATCGTTCATTTAGCCACCCATGGTGAATTTAAGGCAGGTAACTTGAACAACTCTTATATCCAGTTTTGGGATCGTAAGCTCAGCCTGGATCAAGTGCGTCAGCTGGGTCTGAACAAACCTCCGGTGGAGCTGATGGTGTTGAGCGCCTGTCGTACAGCCCTGGGTAATGTAGAGGCCGAGTTAGGATTTGCTGGGTTTGCGGTGCAGGCTGGGGTGAAAACCGCCATGGCCAGTCTTTGGAAGGTGGATGATGTGGGTACTGCTGGGCTGATGACCCAGTTTTATACCAGTTTGCAAACCGAACCGATGAAAGCGGGGGCGCTGCGTCAGGCTCAGATGGCCATGATCAACGGCGATATTCGGGTGGAAAATGGTCAGCTAATCTGGTCCGGCGGCAGTTTGGAGTTACCTTCGGACTTGGCTGATATTGACAGTAGCTTGTTTTCCCATCCTTATTTTTGGGCCTCATTCACCACAATTGGGCGGCCTTGGTAACGAAAGCTATGCATAACAATGCTTTTAAGAAATAGTAGATTGCATGGCATAAAAATTCCGTAGCTAATTTAGGCTATAACCGAATCATTCATATGGACTAGGCCAGCTGAAAAGCGTGGGTCAGTGCAATGGGTGCTCCGTCCGCGCCGGGGGATATAAATAGTCCGGCATATTCCTATGGGTGTCGCCTATATGGTCTGAGATTCGCATTTACGCATTTGGTAAGAGCACTCACTTAAGCTGTAGGCTAGCCGAAGTCTTGAACTCTTAGCCCAGAGAGGCGGAGAAGGTAAAAACACCCTGGTCGCTATGGCTGGGGTGTTTGCCTAGCCTTCCTCTTGGGCACCTAAACCATTCTGACGCATTTTCTTGCTCTTAATGGTCCAGGCGCTAAGAACGCTTCTCCTTATTACTTCCGGTATCTTTAACTCAAAGGCCATATTCATCAGGGCAGCCATACTGTTACAGTGTTGATCAACTGGCATTAATCCTGCTGCGGTCTCAAATACTGATACTCGCGAAGACAATGGGACTACCCTTATCGCTGCTTCCATAACAGGTTTAGCCCCGTATCGCTTATAAAAGTCCATCATCTTGCGACACATCCCCTCAATCTCATCTTGAGGGTTGCTTTCAAGTAATCTCATTTTTGAGGCGGCTGCAAAAACCTTTTTAACCGTCTCTTCAGCTACGTCTTCGAACCTCCAATCATCTGTCGTTATCACAGCTGCTAGAAGGAGTCCAATAGCCCCTTCGCCCATACTTATCTCAGATAGTCCTGGGGTTGGAAACCGATCTGGGTAGTAGTTAAGTATTTCATTAATAAAAAGTGACATCTTATAAGTTCCAAATGAAGTACAGCATGGCACTTGGAAGGATGTCTGCACTCTAGCTATGTGACAGCAATCATCACTGGAAGGGCGGGTGGATCAATGCTATGAAAATCTTCTGTCCTCAATGACAAACATGAGCCTTATTAAATTGCTACATCATCCTGCGATCTCACACTAAACCGATTGCTATCTCAAAATGTGTTAGACCTCAATCAGGGCTGTTGAATTATGCTAAACGGCGGGAAAAGCCTTGCCAGGAAGTCTTATGAAAACTTCCTATAACAAAGCAGCCCCCAACGCCCTGGGTGTTGGGGGTTATTCAATGCAATCTAGAAACACGTTAGAAAAGGCAGAGGTTGGTGGGGGAGGGGCTCTGGAGTGAACTGTTTTTGCCTTTAGTTCTAGCGATCTGTTGGATCGTGTTCATTCCTGTCTTTGAGTTTTCTTAAACAGTTACTGATACCTTATATCAACGGCTCAGTAAACGCTTGTACTAAGCCGTTGGTATAAGGAGTTAATAAGTTTTGTTCATCGGGCTTCAAGTTTTTCATAATTTCAGTCACTAAAAGCTTAATTCCTTGAGATGCCATTTCCCAAGGAATATCGATTCGTCTGTAAATCAAATCGCAGAAAACCCATAACTCTTGTTCAATGGCATCTAAATTGCCTTGCAATACACAAAGCCATAAGTACGCTTGAAACATTCCTAAGTCTCGCAGTGAGGAATGTTTAACTCCTAGGTTATTGAGCTGACCTCGGCGATTATAATAACCCCCAAACCGTTGGCAGCCTTTGGTATAAACTGCCATTGAAATCTCTGATAGCTTAGGAAGCATTCGCTCAACTAGCTTGAATGTAGGCGATGTCGGAGTATAGTCTGCAGCGGCCATACATAGTCGTTGCCAGGGAATTGCTACATATTCTTCAAGAAAATCGAAGTAAGCGCTTAATAAGACTTGTTCTGCAGGGCTCAGAAGCTCAAGAAGCAATTTTCCGCTCAGATTAAATTCTGTTGTTAGGAAGCTGCGTGTTTGCCAGTCTATTGCTCTAATGTCTTGTGATTGAAACTCAGACAAGAATGGTTCTATCAGAGAAGCTAATGCATGAATCTTAGGAATCGCAAATATTGTTGAATTTGGTTGAAAACATGCAGGCATTGGTGCATTAGCGCTGTAAAACTCCAGTACAACTGGATAGATTTGAAACGCGTATCGACCTAACTCTGCTGTCTCTTGTAAATCTAAATTTTTATGGTGGGCATAAAGATCTTTGGTCCTAATGGCTGCTAGCTTACAAATATCCTCAACTAAACTGTTTTCTAGCCTATCTATTGTCCGCTGTCGTCCCTTTAATGAAACAGCATCTTTTACTGCGTAGGAACTGACCAATGCAGATACCTCGGTAAGGTAACGCTTGGTCCAAATATTGAACAACCGATCAGCACTGGATAGTTGAGGAGATTTTGAATCATTTAATACAGAATTTTCTGAAATCATCTTTAAGCAGGTCCGGTAAATAAGTGCAGTCAGATAGCAATTCCGTTAGAACTTCGACTTTAGTCGTAGATGTTTGCGTAAAGTCTAGGCTTTTGAATAAAATCTGTCCTGCTTGAACCCCGTACAGACAATCTTTTTATCAATGTGTGAAAGATCAATGTGTGAAAGCAAAATAAACTGAATCTGTTGAACCGTCTCTCAAGCCAAATGCAGCATCCTTGCCATTGCCGCTATAAATTCTGAGGCGTTGGTGTTCATCTCTGAATATAGTGGCTAACGTAGCAAACCATCTGGATAAACTTCGGCTATGTTATTCTCCAGCAGATTCCAGGGTGTCAACAGGAGCAGCATTCAATTCGATTAGCTGAGCGTTATAGATAAAATTCACAGTGCCTTGACCATGGATGTGGAATGGTCTGTGCAATTGGTCGGCCTTGGTAATGCTGTGGGGCGATAATTTGAGGCTATAATTAGCGGGGTTTGATGCTTCTGTGCAGCATCAAGTTTTTAGGAGCATTTTTGGAGGTATTGCAGATTATGGAACGGTTTCGGTCACTGGCGAGATCGATTATGAGCGTGTTTTTGGTTGCGATCTCAACTCTCCCAGGGGCTTAGCTTTGAAGTCTGTTGGTGCTGCGGCGATTGAGAATACCGTATGGGGCTGTGTTGAAGGCGTTGGTTGAGAGGCCGCAGAGACCGAAGTAAAAGAGATAAGTCTACGGAAAGAGATAAGTCTACGGAAAATTTCCGAGTGAGATCGCACTCAACCCGAACACTAAGAGTAATGCTACTATCCTCAAGCAAGATAGCCATGTTGGCCGAAAATTAGTTGTAGTCGCTACCCTAAAGGGGCGTTTAAACCTCCAGCTAAACTGACAGTGAATGTTTATGTGAGGATAAGAAAATGCTCCCCACAAAAATATCGCTAACCGCCATCCATGAAGCTAGCCACTGCTGCTTATATACAGCGTTTGGCATTGTGATCAATGGAGTCAGAATCAATCCTGACGGAAGCGGGCGAGTCCATCGCTACAACCTCGACCCGTCGCAGGAACACCCCTCATTAATAGCCAATGCTCAATATGGGGCTATATCGATTGCAGGCGTTATCGGCGAGGCCATTCACCAACAGGAGGAAGTCGAGATCAATACCATACTCACCAAGTTAGAGTTTGGCGGCGGCAAGAGTGACTACGGCAAGATACAACAATGCGGCGTTGATCATCTGATCGAGGAATTGATGACATTTTCCTATTCTGTCCTTATGGAGCATTGGGACAAGGTCTTGAGGCTAGCGGCTAGGTTGGACCAGGTGCAATATCTAGACTCAGACGAAATATCCAGTGAGCTGCCATACGTGTATGATGTCAGTCGCTATTCAGCCCAGTTACAGAAGGAAATCGGCGGTTGCAGTAACGAATGGACGGAGATCAGCAGTTGCGGCACCAAATGGGCGTGGAATCGCTCTATAAAGAGAGGGCTTATGCAGTGGCCTGGATCAGAGAACGGGTAAGGCTGATGTTAAACGGACGACTGAGCTGGGGATAGTTGCACCGTTGTAGGTTGGGGAGGGATTAGGGATGATTTGGGCATGCACCACCATAATTGGTCGATCTTGGTAATGCCGTGGAGCGGTAATTTGGGGCTATAATTAGCGGGGTTTGATGCGATCTAATCGCATTAAGCCTTAGGAGCATTTTTGGAGGTATTGCAGATTATGGAACGGTTTCGGTCACTAGCAAGATCGATTATGGGCGTGTTTTTGGTTGCGATCGCAACCCTACTCGTTAGCTGTGGTTCTGGCCCCAAGGCTGT
>JBCCJR010000270.1:0-7541 GCA_039045805.1 Cyanobacteria bacterium P01_C01_bin.118 | reverse complement strand
CGGTTTGCCTGATTGCTTCACTATATTGACAGCTTCGGCTTTCTGCTCATCTGTAAAGTAGCGACGTGGTTTTTTAGTCATTTGAACATTATCCTGCATTACGACTCATCGGAAATGTCCACTTTTTTGGGGGAAGGTCAATAATTTGGCTGGTCTGTACGAATCCATGGGGCGTTACCCGGAAGCGAAACCGCTTTATGAGCGCTCCTTGGCCATTCGCGAAACGCAGCTCGGACCTGATCATCCTTATACCGCCACGAGTCTGAATAATTTGGCATTGCTGTACGAATCCATGGGACGCTACCCGGAAGCGGAACCGCTTTACCTGCGTGCCATTGAAATTGATGCAAAGGCTTTACCGTTAGATCACCCACAGGGAGTTGAACTCGATAAAGAAAACTTCTGAGGTTTACTTCAGCAGATGATCGAAACCGATAAAACCGACGAGCTATCAGACCATCCAATCACCCAGGCGATGCTCAAAGAACTGCGGGCAGAACAGAGAGAAACGCCTTAATCGGATACGAGTTGCACCCTACAACTCATCAGATTCAAGCCCTAACTAGCGTAGCTTAGCCATGACCTGTTAGGGTTTTTGGGGCTGGTTGGGGTTGAAAACTGATGTCGAAACTCACCTCAATAATTCTTTTAGGCAAAGGTTTTTTGCGAAAACCTGCTTGATTTGGTCAATTGCCTCTACAATAACAGCAAAATTTTTGGTGTAGCTTCCGGCAGTCTTTCGAATCCTGTTCTTAGGTGGAGTCATGGTCAGAGCAACTCTGAATCATCTCCGTATTCTTCACTGAGAAGTGCTGAAGTGAGTTAGGCCAAATACAGGATTTACCCACCTGAAGACTTGCGTTACAACAATCGGGTGTGAGTACATAGTGCTCCATACTGAGCATTTCCCGGCTTCCTCGGGGGAACCCTCGGTCTATATTTTTTGGGACCTTTGCCGCTAATGACAGCCACGCCGACCGATCCGCAGCAATTTAATTCACCGTCTCTGGCAGCAGGTGGAGAGATGGCTCTGCGTCAGCCTCAGGATGGAACGCCAAAGAGGCCTCGGTCATGGTTTTGGCCTGGGTTATGGTTGTCACTTTTAGCAGCATCCAGTGCCCTAGGGCTGTGGGCGATCGCAATGATCACGCGTTTGCCTCCCTTACCCAAATGTGATGATATTTCTGTCTTTAGTGCTGATAGTGAGCGACTTTACTGTGCTAGACAAGCGTCCATATCAGGTGCTGAGCAGGATTTAGTGGCTGGTGTGCAGCTAATTGCTGATTGGGATCAGTCCCATCCCTTGTATCAGGATTCGCAAGAAGCAGCCAACCGCTGGTCTAAGGGGCTATTTAAGCTGGCACAGCAGCGAATGCAGCAAGGAAATTTGGAACGTGCCACTCAGCTGTTGGGCTATATCCCGACTCGGGCAGAGATTTATACAGATGCTAAGACGGCCTTAGAACGGTGGCAGCGAGAATGGGACAAGGGGACAGAAATTTCGGACGCGGTGGTCGAAACTGTCGGTAATCAAAATTGGAGTGGAGCTCGCAAACAGCTACGGGATATGAAGCGACTGACCAGTGACTACTGGTTAAAGGAGCGTCATCGTTATTTAGGGCAATTTATTCAGCGAGAAGAAGATGCCCGGCGTAATTTACTCAAGGCGCAGGCCCTGGTCCAAGAAACTAATGTAGAGAATTTATCAGAAGCGTTAGGTTTGGTGCAGCAAATTGATGTGCAAACCAATGCCTGGCCTGAGGCAAAACCCCTGTTAGATACCTGGGGTAAGGCCCTTCTAACATATGGATTTCAAAAATGGGAGCAAGAGGATTTAGAGGGAGCCATTGTCCTAATTCAGCAGGTGCCGGCTGATCTAGCAACAGAGCCTGAGGCCAGGGATTTAGTGATTTTTGCTCAGGCTCAACGGCTGGCTAATTTTAAACAAGATTGGGAGCCCATCTATGGAGATATTCTCAATTTGGGGGATGCCATTCAGGCGATTAAGCAGGTTGAGGCTGGCAGTTTATTTTACGAACAGGCCCAGACTAAGCTGGCGCTTTGGGAAAAGCAGCTGAACGATTTACAGCAGCTGTATGGCGCTACTCTGATGGCTAACCTCAACCAGAAAAGGTCTTTGACTCTGGCGATCGATCAGGCTAATGGGATAGCTGCCGATCGTCCGCAACGTGCCCAAGCGCAAACCTTGGTGGCTCACTGGTCTAAGGAAATTCAGCGGATTGAAGATCGGCCCTTTTTGGGACGGGCGCAGCAGCTGGCAGAAAATGGCGATAGGGCGAATTTGCAGGCCGCTATTGCTGAGGCAGGCAAAATTCGGCAAGGGCGTGCTTTACGGATAGATGCGCAAACAAAAATTGCTCAGTGGACCAAGCAAATCCAGGTTTTAGAAGATCAGCCGCTTTATAGTAAGGCATTGGATCTTGCCAGCAACGGTAAGCTGCAGGATGCCATTAACCAGGCTCGTAAGATTCAGCCAGGACGCGCTTTGTATAGCCAGGCTCAGGATTCTATTAAGGAATGGACTACACGGATTCAGGTGGCTGAGGATCGGCCAATTTTGAATGAGGCGGAGGAGTTAGCTTACGACGGCAGACTATCGGATGCGATCTCAGTGGCGGCCCGGATCGCTCCTGGTCGTGCTCTCTATCGTGAAGCCCGCAACGCCATTGCTATTTGGGATGCTGAGCGGGCCTATATTGAATCTCTGCAAGCGCCCGCAGATGATGGCTATGACGATGATTATTACGAGGACGAGGACGATCACCACCATCACGATCATGACTAGGCTGTTTGCTCCTAACACTGCAAAGGTTGGTTAGTGAGAGATACTAGAACGATGATATGGATCAGGCGGTATGAGTGAACCTCCCTTGCAATTAATGCTGGTGGATGAAGACCCTACCTTTCGGTTAGGTTTGCGGGTGTGGTTGGAGCAACTGCCTGGATTTCAAATAGCGGCTGAGGCAGCCAATGCGGCTGAAGCGATGGGGGTATTAAGAAAGTGCGATCGCATTCGTGCAAATGCGTTTACTGATCCGACACTCCGGGGGCAACGCCCCATTAACCTGGTCATTGTTGATTTAGGTCTAGGCATTAGCGATACAGGGGCCGACCCTGTTAGTAGTTCGGGATTACAGCTATGTAAATCTATCAAAACCGAGTTTCCTCAGCTGCCGGTTTTAGTCCTGAGTCCACGAAATGAGCCTGTCTTGGAAGCTGCTGCCCGTCAGGTGGGGGCTAATGGCTATGGTACTCGCAGTATGCCTGTACGGGAGTTGGCTCAGTTAATTCGCAATGTCGCACGAGGTAAGGATAAACCCATTGAACCACAGCGTTTGTCCCCCAAAATTCCTGGTCCGCTAACGGCTATGCGATTGAGCATGCGCTTAGCAGGTTTGGATCAAATTGAACAACAAGTGGCCAAAACCTCGGCCGCGCTGCGACGGCCAAGACTGTCCTGGTTAGAACGTCAGATTTTAATGGGGCAATTGCGCGAACTTAAGGCCGCGCGCTGGTTTACTCAACAGCTATGGTCCACTAACCAATATCCAGATGCTGGCTGGATCAAAAAAACTGGCCGTTCTCGCTCACCAGGGCAATTATCTGTCAAACAGCCCTCTAGCACTCTGAGATCATCTGCTGCTACGACGGCGATGGCCGCTGCTGCTACAGCGGGGGGACCCAGCGATCTAAGTCTGAGTAGCGGCGACGTCCAAAATAGGGTGTTTGAAGCGGTCTTTGAAAAGCTGCAAACCGATTTAGAAAACACCACCGCAGAGCCATTAGAAATCGACATTTTACGGCTCGATAAAAAGCGAGAGTTGTTATTTATTATTCTGAGACAGTTTGAAGATCTGTTGGATGACCTGCGGCAGTCGGCCATACAGCCGGGGCAGCTACGGGACAAATCACCCCAGATTTTGCGAGATCTGTGGGTGGCCACCATCGAGGAATTTTTTGGCCGCTATTATACGGTGCCCCTCAACGGCGTAGAGCAGGAATTAGTGGCCGTGCTCTATCAAGAAAAAGACACCGTTGAGCAAGAGATTTTGACCCAGATTCCATTAGTGTCATACTTGCTGGCCCATTGGTTGTTTCAAGATGCCATGGTAATTGACGGCAATCCTTACATTGCCAATACGCCTGAGGCATTGGTCCACAGTGAAAGGCTATTGGAAAACCTGCTGATCCAGATGGGAAATGCCGTGATGCAGCCCCTCCTTAATCGTTTAGCCGATGTGGAAGTGATCAAAAAGGGCCTGTATAGCCGTCGAATTATTTCCACCCGTGATATCGAACGCTTTCGCAACGATCTGTCCTGGCGCTATCGCTGGACTCGTCTGGTGAATGAGCCTACGGCAATATTTGAAAGCCAGTACCGATTGTATACCCTGGGACCACGGGGCATCATGCTCACCCCCATTTATGCGCCGCGTCGAAATGAGCTAGATCAGCTTTCTGGTTTGCCCTGGGCCATGACCCTATTACTAGAGACTCGCGATGCCCTGAGTCCCCGAATCCGAGCTGTGATTTCGATGGTAGGGAGTAGCGTGGTTTATGTGTTAACCGAAGTCGTCGGTCGGGGCATTGGTTTGGTGGGTCGCGGTATTTTGCAGGGGATTGGCAGTGCCTGGCAAGATACTCGACGGGCTAGACAGCGGCAGGCTCCTCCTACATTTAATGAATGGGAGTAGCACTATGGTTACCAGTCCGACGCCAGCTGAAATGGAGCGCTACATTGCCACTGCCCGAAAACGTAAGCAAGCAGAACAACAGCAAAAAGAACAGCGACAACAGCAAGGATGGCAAATAGCCAGCCAGGCTGCAGCCCTACTGAAAGAACATTTTCATGTTCAACGGGTATGGCTATTTGGTTCTATGGTCACCCTGCATCGTATTCATCCCAATTCTGATATTGACCTAGCTGTTCAAGGACTAAACCCAGCACAGTATCTAGCAGCGGTGACAGAATTACTAGATGTTTCAGAATTTTCGATTGATGTGGTGCAAATTGAATATGCTCAGCCCAGTTTACGTGAAACAATTGCACAGCAAGGATTAGAGCTATGAGTCGCTATGCTGTCTTAATTGGTCAAATTGAACGAGAATTGGGCAGTTTGCAACAGCTAGTCCACCAGACCGATCACCTGATGCAAAAGGTAAAAGTAACGGGAGATTTAGATTATTTAGGCACTATTGCACTTAATCTCCATAGCTTTTATTCGGGTGCAGAACGTATATTTCGAGACGTGGCTACTGATTTAGATGGAAGTCTACCGTCTAGTCATGATTGGCATCGTAAGTTATTGCGACAAATGGCCGCCAATGTGCCTGATATCCGACCTCTTATTTTGAGCTCTTCTACTTTTCAGGTTTTGAATGAACTGTGTGCATTTCGTCATGTTGTGCGGAATATTTATTCCTTTGACCTTGTGCCTGAAAAGATAGAGGCGTTAGCCGCTAACTTGTCGAATACTTATAACTTGTTAGAAAACGATCTGAATCAATTCAATCGGTTTCTTGCCACCATCAATGGAGCTTGAGTTAGAAGCAATACAGGGCAACCACAAGTGATTGCCCTGTATGACTATTCAGTTTGAACCGGTAACTTGAGCTTCGGATTTGACATTAAAGCTTGAGCCAGCCAAACCAGGAGAGAATGACGGCTAGCAAACCGCTGCTGAGGACAATGGCCCCCGCTATCGTGATGACGGCACCCACTTTGCGCAACCCTTCTGGTGGTAAACCATCGCCAAAGAGGGCATCGCCGGTCGCTGAGAAATCATTCCCTAACGCTGTCAGTGCCTGAAGATGATCGCTACCATAGCGGGGCATCCGCTCAAACGGGACTTCTCCCATTGCTTGCTGAGGAAGAATACGTCGCCGCTGGTAGGGGACTGTATCCTCACCAAAGTTTTCCATGTACTCACCGCTACTCAGCAGTTCGTCAACAAAACCCTGGATTCCTTCAGTGGCTAAGACAATTGACCAAGCCAGGGTTTCACGCTGGTCGTACACCTGGCGACCCAGTACCCGCTGCACACACATTTCGACAAACCGATAGTTGTTACTGCATTCGTAGTTGAGGCGTCTAAAGGACTCAGACAGCAGTAACCCTCGAATAAATTCACGGGCAGATAGTTGAGAACTACGCAACTGAGACTCTAAAAAGCGATCGCGATGGCAAGCCAGCAGCTGTTGCTCATTAAAAATGCGACGATAGGCTGCCAAAATCAGAGTTTCAATTTCCTGGGCATCGGGCAGCAGCGCTGTGGAAAAAATGCGTGGCTGCTCATCACCAGGGACTTCAAAACCACTTACACGCTGGTTTTGGCAACTGGTGGGATAGCTTAACAACGGCAAAGTCATTGATTTAAATCCTCTTGCGTTTCAAATCCTTTGTTGGCGGTGCCAGGGAAAAAAACTGCAGGGTAGTCATAGGTGACCACCCAGAATGCAGTTATATGGGGAGTTCTCGTCCTCCGTTGTTTTCAATCCTATGGATATGGTGAGAACAAGTTAAAAAAACCTTACGGAAACGCAACCAAACAATACAAAAGTAGATGGTCTTCTCAGTAACCATCTACTCATTCAATGGTGGTCGTTAGCCTCGCTGAGATAAGAGAACTCTAAGGCCTAGGGCTATTGAGTAAAAATACTTAGTTGAACCGTCAATAGAAAAATTTCTATGAAACTCATATTGAGCAGAGTAATTCTCATTAGAGGTTTGTAACGTAGTGTTACTGTTAACGGCGGCGGAGTTTGCTCATCATTTTTCGAGACCAGCGTAGCTGTAGGTCCTCATGGTTGGCCCAATCTTGAAGAATACGAAAGAAAATTTGGCGATCGCTAGTTTGCAGGACAGCGGTTTGGTCGGCGGTTTCAATGGCATAGGGATAGCCGCCGCCCACTATGGTTTCGGCCCTGACCCAGTTAAGCACGTGCTCAGTGATGCCAGCCTCGTGCATCCAGCGGGGCATTTCAATCCGGGCCGGAGGGCCTTGGTTGGTCTTTAGATAGGTGAAAATAATGCGGTCTTTGTGCCGTTTGTATTCGGTGAGAATGCCAGTGCGATCGCACTGAAAAATCGGCGTACAGTCTCCCCATTCCATGTACTGAGTCAGCATCTGGGCATCGGTCACCTTAGGGATGGCGGCGACGCTAGCCGAATAATGGTCTAACAAGGTGGTCAAATCATGGGCTGAGCTAGTGTCCACATATCCCACCAGAGGCACGCGATAAGTCTCACTGGCCTGTAATAGTCCGATTAAGGCGTCCACATAGTCTTTGCGATCCTCATCTTCATAGGCATCGGCAAAGGTGGCCACTAACGCACCATCAAAAAACACCAAACAATGGTCGGGATCGTTGACCTGTTCGATATATTGCACCAGTCGGCGGATTTCCAGCTGAAAGCGGTGCTTATTGACTATCCGATCAAGCGGTTTTGAACTATCTCCCAGAGCCAAATCCCTGGGGGTCATAATGTCTAGGTCAATATCTTTGACATAGTCAGCTGT
>JBCCJR010000269.1:0-7560 GCA_039045805.1 Cyanobacteria bacterium P01_C01_bin.118 | reverse complement strand
CAATAACCAGCGTTCAGCAGTCGGTAGTGTAACCGTTTCTCCTGCTGAAAGAATCCCTTTTTCCACACCGATACCGGTGGCGGCGAGACCAATCACCAGGGGTAAATGGATATAGAGCCAGAGCTGTAGGATCTGCACACGGCCAGAGGTACGGGCAGTTTCCAGAGCAGAGCCAGAAACATTTTCAAAGTAGAGCCACCAGAGGGAAAAGGCTGTGGTAAAACCTGCGATCGCGCACAAGGTACTGGCTAGGCCCCAGTGCATTTCCGACACACCATTAACCACCGCAATAATAGCCTCCCCCAACACAATAATCGTAAATAACCCAAACCGCTCAGGCAAATGTTCTGGGTGGGGCGGCAACTGCTGAATCATGTTTCTGGCCGTGATCGGCGTAACAAAATCGATGGCCAAACCAATGGCCCACAGCAAAAACCGAAACGGTAGCGGGACAAAGGCTGAAATCAACCACATCAGTCCCCCTAGACTAAACCCAAGAGCGTATCGATTAGTGAGTCCCCGTGCTTTGGGAATATACCAGCCAGCACATAAATATTCCAACACCAGGAGAAATCTAGACGCCGTATAGGCCAGGGCCAAACTACCAGAACTCTCACCTAAACCATGGTGTACATTCACTGCCAGAGCGGCTACCGCCAGCATTTGACACCCCATTAAAAGACGCCGCGCCAGGTCGTCGCTATCAAATCGATTGGCATAAAATGTAGTGCCAATCCAGACCCACCACAGGGGGACAAACAACGTGGCAAAATTCAAAAATCCTTTGACTGATACATCGGCACTCAGCTTATGGGCCAGCTGAGAAACCGCGACGACAAATACCAAGTCGTAAAACAGTTCCAGCCATGTAGCACGGCGTGGCTGTTCGTCTGCAGTCTCACCCACCCAGAGACGCGGGGGTTGGAGCCAGGGTTTCATCATAGGATCTCAAATCAGAAAACAAATAAGCCAACCCATCATAGGTATTACGAGCATATCAGAACAAATTCAAACCATGGTTACCAATACTCTCACTGCTCTGGCCACCTAATTTTTTACATCATTTACAGCTTCAAATTCTCCCATTTTGCCAAGACGAATTGTCATAATCTCAACATCAGTAATTGCCCTATGAGAGCCTTGCTGAATATAGGCAGGAGTACACCAGAATGTTCCTGCGGAACAACGAACCTTCCCTGTCTCTACTATCCCACTTAATACATATACATATTCATCACAGGGGTGAGTGTGCAGAGGAATAGTGGTCCCGGCTTTTAGCTTGAGTAAATGAATTGATCCCTCAGGCACAGGCTCAGCTAATGGTAGAAACGTTGTACCTGGAAATTGCTCCATAGCTAACCATTGTTCAGCATCAACTTGGACAAATGTCTGCTTCTGCATATTCAATACCCCCATGATAGAGTGATTTACGGGAATGAATAATATTCATTCCCAAACTTTAGCACACGTCGATGAACTATGAGTAAGACATCGAAACCAGCGCACTCCCGCTATAACATTGAAGGTCGATATGCAGCATTGCTTGAAGCTGGAGAGGTGCTTCTGTGCAACGGCTACGACAGTGCTCAACCTCAACGTATTGCTAAAGCTGCAGGTGTTTCCGTCGGATTGTTTTATCGACATTTTAAGAACAAGCAAGATTTGCTGACTGCCATTATGGTCAAGCACTTAGGGTTATTGCATCGTCAAATCATAGAGGTAACTAAGCAAATTCCCGAACCAGTTAAGGCATTAGAAACTGTTTTATTGTTAACATTGCAATACTTTCAAACCCATCAAGGATTGATCAAGCTCTTCTTTATGCAAATTGGTTACGGAGACACAGAGGTAACCAAACAATTACAGGAGGTAAGACAAACCTATCGAGACATTTTAGACTCGATTCTTCAATCTGGAATGAGTCAAGGGGTATTTCTCTCTTCAGATAGTCTGGATGTTCAGATCGCCATTAACAGTATTATTGGCACCATTAACTGGTCGCTTTATGACCTACTTATTGCAAAAAATGAAAATATAGAGCCAGATGCTTTAGCGGAAAAACTATCAACTCATATTCTACGAGGGTTAGAAAATAAGAACTAATCTGCTAATATCCAAATCGCTTACGGATCTTTTGTGAACTGTGATGCAGCTTGTCAAGAATGGCTTTTACATGGGGCCTCTCTAGCTCAGGCATACCCGCTGCTGTAGTATCAAATACTCCAATTTCTGCCCGCAAAAATTTTCCGATAACAGTTTGAATATTCCTAATTTCTATCCATTGTTCTAATGGAATAGGTCCATCATGATATTGCTCTAGTACGTCAATCAAATAGTTGTGATAACCCCATACCGCTTTGGCTGTAGTGGGTGTTAGTAAAATTGCGTGACTAGAAATCCAATCATCATACTGATGTTGAAATTCAATCAGCTGTTCTCTGTTAGGAGAGCCGTATTCGATTTTATGGTTAAGGTGATTTAAGGCTTGAAAGAGCACTGGATAAAGGTCTAAACGTTTGTCAAATAGGGATGTAGTGTAGGTTTGCTCTAGCTGTTTTCTAAGCTTGCGGAATTCGGTACGGGATTGATAAACCGCTATTAGCGATGATGCCACTAAGGTAAGTAGACCTGATGCGATCGCTATTACCAATTCCGACTGCATAGTTTTTTGCCTGTAGACTTCTTTGCCCATCCGAGCCAGTGACTGAAGCCAAGATAGCTCGAATATTAGCTATTTCCCAAACCAGACCAAGTCTCCCGTTTGAGCTGATAGACAAAACAATCATCGGCACCAAAATTACGACGCTCAACAAATCGAAAGCCCAATCTTTTATAGAAACGGTGGGCCCGGGTGTTGCTCGCCAATGGATCGATTAAAACGGCTGTCACCGCCGGATCAGCAAAACAGCGTGCTAGAGCCAGTCGCATCATCTGGGTGCCATAGCCCTTACCCAGCTCAGAAGCTTCACCAATCCAGATATCAATAGCCCGCAAATTTGGGACAACATCTCCCCAATAGTGGCTATCCTCAAGGGCTGGATCAATAATCTGGATGATGCCAATCGGTCGTCCGTCCAGCTCGGCAATTAGCTGCTCTCGCCAGTCTGGAGACTGCAGCAGTTCGATTTCCCATTTCCAATCACTATCTTGATCAGACGCCATCACATGGGGCTGCTCATCCCAGTGACGCAAAAGGGCTAGATCTTTAATAGTGGCAGCACGCAATGTAATCACAGCTTTAGTATCGGTAAAATGATTGAGCCGTTACACGGGACTTAAGAAATCTATTGTTAAGCATTCCGTTGGTATGACTCAATGGGTAGGCTAAAAGCCTGATTGAAACCTGAACGGCTGATAAATCCTGAGTTGTCTGGAGCCCTGTCACAAATTTTGATCCACTGACAACCTACGGAATGTACGCTGTAAAATTGGGAGATATAATAAGCGCTCTCTGTAAGCTTAGTGGCCCCGTGTCTGTCATTCATTAACTCTGCCCAGGTGAACCAACGATGCCCCGTTCGCTCAAAGTCCAGGAAGTTTGTTTGGACACCCTCCGAATCGCTATTAAACGCAACGGTTTTCCAACTCAGCGTGCTTTATCTGAAAGAGCCGGCTATTCGCTGGCAACTGTTAAAAAATTCTTAAGCGGCAAAGCAGTAGACTTTGCCACCTTCACTGAACTGTGCGAAACGCTCAATCTAAAATGGGAAGAAATCGCCGATTTGGACATTGGGCTACCCAAAAAAGCTGGCTCACTGATATCCCAGCGAGAACATGGAGAAGAAAACGACCAACTCGCCAAAGACAATGTTGAAGAGGACTCTGCTCAGGGCGATATCGAGCGGGCTAAAGCCACTCAGGATTGGGGTGAAGCGATCGATAGTTCTCTGTTCTTTGGTCGTAGACAGGTGCTAGCAACCTTAGAAAGTTGGCTGGTTCAGGACCGCTGTCGTTTGGTGGCCCTCTGTGGCATTGGCGGGATTGGCAAAACAACGCTGAGTGCAAAGCTAGCGCGCCAAGTGGCCGATCGGTTTGACTATTTAATATGGCGGAGTCTAAAAAATGCACCGCTGATTCAAGAGACATTAGCGAGCATACTCAACTTTTTTGTAGAGCAGCCCACGGTACATACACTTGAGAATGAGGCGGCTGGAAGTTTAGACGCTCAGCTGCGACAGCTGATGAGCTATCTGCGAAACCATCGCTGCTTAATTGTGCTGGACAATATTGAATCGTTATTTGGAGAAGGCGATGGGGCAGGCACCTACCTCTCAGAATATGAAGGCTACGCTCAGCTGCTTAAAACTCTGAGTGAAAGCAATCACAATAGCAGCATTTTACTGACCTCCCGTGAGCTACCCAAAGAAATAGCCATTCAAGTTGGCGAAACATTGCCGATCCGCAGCTTTCAGCTGTCTGGCCTGTCTACGGCTGAAGGGCAAGCACTGATACAGGCGACTGATCAGATTAATAGCTCATTTACGGGCACCGAGGCTGAGTGGAATCAGCTAATTGAAGTGTATAGCGGCAATCCACTGGCGCTCAAGATTATTGCAGCAGCAGTCAGAGATTACTTTGATGGAAACCTGGCTGCTTTTTTGGAGCTGGCCCAGCAGGACCTATTTATTTTTGGTGATATTAAACAGCTGCTGGCGCGGCAGATGAATCGATTGACTGCATTAGAGCAGGACATCATGTATTGGCTAGCAATCAACCGAGAGCCTGTGGTGTGGCGAACGCTGCAAGCAGATATGGTTGATGCGGTGCCGCTCAATAAGCTGCTGCAGGCCATTGACTCGTTAGAGCGCCGCTCTTTGCTAGAAAAAAATGGTTCTCGCATCACTCAGCAAGCGGTGATTATGGACTACTTTACGAATGAGCTGGTCAATCAAGTGTGTGAGGAGATTCGCAGTCAAACGACTAAACGACTGTGTTCTCACGGGCTGGTCAAGGCAAATAGCAGTGACTACATATATCAAGCTCAAATTCGCCTGCTCCTGGCTCCTATTGTGTCGGAGCTACAGACAGAAGGGATGTCTGCAAATGCCTTAGCCTCGACGTTAACTGAAAGCCTTGCGCCTGTGCAAACGCTGCCAACACGCGATCTCACCTATCTGGGCGGCAACGTTCTCACCCTTTTACATCATCTCGGCATCGACCTGCAGGGCTACGACTTTTCAAACCTCACCATTCGCCAAACCTCGCTGCAGGGACTCACCTTACACAATGTCAATTTTTCCGGGTCCGATCTGTCTAACTCAGTTTTTAATCAGCCCTTTGGCAGCATTCGGGCAATGGACTTCAGAACGGAAGACAATGTGCTGGCAACCGGCGACACTAACGGCGAGATCTGGCTGTGGCGATCGCAACTGTCATCCGCCTCATCACCAGCGTCTACCGGCGACATTAGCTCGCACATCTCCACATTCGAAGGGCATCAGAACTGGGTTTGCTCAGTCGCGTTTAGTCCCGATGGCACCCAGCTAGCCAGTGCGAGTGCCGACCGCACCGTGCGACTGTGGGATGTGGACACCGGGGAGTGCCTACACGTTTTAGAAGGCCATCAAAACTGGGTGATGTCCGTTGCCTTTAGCCCTGACGGCATGCTGCTGGCCAGTGGTAGCGCCGACCGCACTGTGCGACTGTGGAATGTGACCACGGGCGAATGCCTACATGTGTTAAATGGCCATGGCCATGGCATTTGGTCAGTGGCATTTGCCCCTAACGGCGACTACCTGGCCAGCGGCAGTGCGGATTGCACCATCAGACTATGGGCAGCGCGTACAGGTGAATGTCTGCAAACCCTCACGGATCATAAGCATGGTGTGTGGTCCGTTGCTTTTAGCCCTGATGACAAGCTGTTAGCCAGCGGCAGTGCGGACCAAACCATTCGCCTGTGGGATATGTCAGGGCGATGTCTACATACGTTAGACGGTCACAGTAACTGGATTTGGATGGTGGCCTTTAGCCCTGATGGCAAGCTGTTAGCCAGCGGCAGTGCAGACCAAACGGTGCGCTTGTGGGATGTGCAAACGCAACAGTGTAAACGGGTTTTAACCGGTCATAGTAATTGGGTATGGTCGGTGGCCTTTAGTGCAGATGGCGATTATTTAACCAGTGGCAGTGAAGATCGCACCATGCGACTTTGGCATCTTGGCAGTGGTCGGTGTCTCAAGTCGCTGCAGGGTAGTGGCAACTGGGTGTGGGCCCTGGCCTTTAGTCCAGACGGCAGTCAGCTTGCCAGCGGCCAGGGCGATCGCAGCCTACACCTGTGGGATATGCATGCTGAGAACACCTCAGAAACCTTAAGTGGTGTCCAAGAAGTCATCTGGTCTGTGGCGTTTAGCCCAAATGGACAGCAATTGGCCAGTGGCAATGAGGATGGAGGGGTGCATCTATGGCAACTCAGTAAAAAGAGAGCGCATCGCCGCTTTTCAGGCCATGCAAAATCTGTCTGGTCTGTGGCGTTTGATCTATCAGGTAATCTCTTAGCTAGCGGCAGCGCCGATCAGACCATCAAGCTGTGGGCCGTACGCACGGGCAAATGTAAGCAAACACTAACGGGCCACCGACATTGGGTCAGTTCAGTCGCCTTTCATCCTAAAAAAAATCTGTTGGCCAGCGGGTCCTATGATCGCACCATCAAGATTTGGGACCTGGATACCTACGACTGTATAGATACCTGGAAAGGCCATATCAGCGGACTCTGGTGTATTGCTTTTGCCCCCGAAGGAGACTTTTTGGTCAGCAGTAGTATGGACCAAACAATCAGGCTTTGGGACACCGATACAGGAACCTGCGAACAGATATTCACAGGTCATGAGAACTGGGTAATCTCTGTTGCAGTCAGCCCCGATGGAAAGTGGATTGCCAGCGGTAGCGCCGATCGCACCGTCCGACTATGGAATAGGCAGACAGGTGAGGTTATTTATAGTCTGAAGGGACACGCAAATACCGTATGGTCTGTTGCTTTTAGCCCCAATGGACAAACCCTTGCCAGCGGCAGCGATGATAAAACGATTCGGCTATGGTCAGTTAGCACAGGTGAATGTCTCAAGATCATCAAAAATAGAGAACCCTATGATGGGATGAATATTACAGACGTTGACGGACTAACGGAGTCTGAAATACTGACCTTGGAACAGCTGGGGGCAATTAACTCTCTCGATGAGGAGGGTGAATAAAGGGCTTATCAACAAATAAAATATCTGTTCCCCCCAGAATTGGAGGCTAGGGGAGCGTGGATAACAGAAAATCGTAAAACTACTCTCCGTCCCAGGAACGCATGGAAGCAGCAGACTTGAGAATTGCACGATTCTCATCTGTGGCAGGTGGCTCTGATTCGCCGAAGATTCCAGCTATCCAGTGACCATCTGTTGGATTGGGAAAAAGGACATACTTGTCGCCGTATAGCGATTTATCCTCAACCCCATTAGACAAAAATGTGCTGGTAGTTTGGCTGATTGTCACCATGCACAGTTATCGCCAATTTATATGGGAACAGTGTGTATAGGGCGAACTGTTCTGTAACTAATTTCTTTCAACTGCCTCTGTTGGGCT
>JBCCJR010000268.1:0-7574 GCA_039045805.1 Cyanobacteria bacterium P01_C01_bin.118 | reverse complement strand
CCACCACATCCGAGGTGGCGGTCGTATCTAAAAACTCTAAAACGTTCACGGATGCTTCCCTTTGCCGCTAAACAACCTAAGTGGATCAAACATCTTGATAAGGACGGGTATAGCAAACCAAGCAATATGCGCCACCCATAGCTTTGGTCTCTAAGGGTTTTAAAGATCAAAAATGGGTGATTTTTGGGCGCAGGACTATACCAGTTAAAAGCTCGTTTAACGTTGCTTACTATAAGTTTAGGCTCAGGATTTAGAATTCGACAGCCCGTTCGCTCAAAGCTCGCTGCGATGACGTTCCAGTAAATCAAGCAGATCCACCTGACACTGAATGGGCACCAAATCACTCAATGGTAAAGACCGCCGCCCACCACCTAACTTCACTGGAATAGACTGCAAAATTTCCACCACCCCTGTCTCAGACAGATCGCTGTCGGTCACCATTGGATAAAACTTCTCGGCCAACGTGGTGTGTATCGAAGTATCTTTCAGGTATAAATGCCATTTGGCAACATCGATGTAAACTGTATCCCCAATATCCGCCGCTAACGCTTCAATTACTGCTGCCGCCCCAGGATAAGCCATGGTTATTTCTTTTTTTAGAGGAAAGTCTTTACGCCTCAGGTTAAAGGGTATAGCTTATGAAAAGATCAGTTCGTAAAATGCATTAACAAAGTGTTCGGTCTGTAAAGACTATTTGTCGGTTTTGGGCTCTGGTGATGAATATTTTGCGATCGCAAATAACCACACGCCATGGGCTACCAGCAAACCCAGCCACGGCAATGTCAGCTTGGGCAACCAAAGCAACGTCCCAGGCATAACACCATGAAAAAACCAAAACCCAGAATTAACCGCCGTGAAGGCTGCCACATGCACAGCGAAATTAATCCGGTCTTCTAACTTTCGGTAGGCCGGGTCAGCGCGATCGGGTTTACGGGGCCACTTGGGAGGCATAAAACACCAAAAAGTATGTCATGGACTAATAGTATAGTCTCCCGATTTACCACCAGTTTTACGCAACAAACAAATATCCTCGATTTGCATCGACTTTTGCAACGCCTTTGCCATGTCGTAGAGTGTCAGCGCAGCCACCGATACCGCTGTCAGTGCCTCCATCTCCACACCCGTTTGACCAGCCGTTTTTACCGTCGCCCGAATTCGATACCCCGGACGTTCATAATCGGCTTGTAGATCAATGCTGACTTTCTTGATGGGTAAAGGATGACACAGTGGTATTAAATTAGCCGTCTGCTTTGCCGCCATAATGCCAGCAATCCGAGCCGTACCTAACACATCTCCCTTGGGGACATTACCAGCTTCAATCGCCATCAGCGTTTCCTGGGTCATCCGTAAGTAGCCCTCAGCCTCAGCCTCTCGTTGAGTCACCGGTTTATCAGCCACGTCTACCATATGGGCTGCACCGCCACCATCCAGATGACTTAAGGACGGCTGCTGTGATTGATATGTCATCGGCCCAGCACCAGAAAAAAATGCCATGAAAATTTTGGATAGCGTCTCAACAGTGTGTTAGAGTTTAATCCTGTTAGAGCCTGTAGCTCAGTGGACAGAGCACCTGGCTACGGACCAGGGTGTCGGGGGTTCGAATCCCTCCAGGCTCGTTAAAGTGTTGAACTTGGCACAGCATAGACATCCTTACCTCCCTTGAGTGAGAACTTAACTGAATGGTTTATGTCTTTGCTGGATGTGGTTATAAAGAGAACCAAACCAAGCATAGTCATTAAACCAGCAAAACCAAAAATATCTCGATAACTGCTTAAATCAGCAATCAGTCCCATACAGGGCCCTGCTAAGGCAATTCCCAAATCAAATCCGGTCAAACATAAGCCAAACATAAGCCCGCGCTCAGTAGGTGTGGAGCGATCGGCCATCAGTGCCGCCACCATCGGGATTAACATACCTCCGCCCATGCCCTGTAAAGCCGAGGCTAACAGCACAGACGCTTCACTCTGAGCCAGCCACAACGCGATCATAGATACCGAGTAAAAGACTAATCCAAGGGAAATAAAGGGGCCACGACCATATCGATCAGACGCCCTACCCACTAAGAGACGAATGGCAAAACTCGATATAGCCGATGCAGTATAAATTAAACCAATATTGAGAGCAAGATTGGACTCCCTTGCGTACAGTGGCACAAACGTAGCTAATCCACCAAAGGCTAATCCCACCAGAAATAACATTAGAGCAGGCACTCGTACGGCAGGCATAAACATCAAGGACCAAAAAGCCTCTTGTCGACGTGATGGGGCTACTTCTCGTGGAGGTTCGGCAATGGTTACGGCACACACCAAACCAGCCGCACCTAAAATAGCCATCAAAAGAAAAACCTGAGTAAATCCTGAACTAGCTTGCAAATATCCCCCTAACGCAGGTCCCACTGCCATACCAATGGGATTCACTAAACTCATATATCCAATTAGTTCTCCTCGCTGATTGGGGGGAGCCAGGTCAGCTACCAAAGCACTATAGGCCGTCACAAATGAAGCGATGCTTAAGCCATGAAATGCTCTAAAGATCATCATCAAGGCAATGGCTGACTCTATTCGCCAACGATACTCACCTACGGAAATTTGCCAGGTTTGCTCGGGCAAAAAGGGTACTAACCAGTACAGAAGGGGTGCGATCGCAATTGCCAGCAGCCCAATCAATAGCACAGGCTTACGTCCGCGTTCATCAGTCATGCGGGCCATCACAGGACGCATAGTCAACAGACCAACAGCAAAACTTGCCATTACAAAACCAATCTGCTGACCATTGGCTCCAAACTGTTCAATATATAGAGGCAACGCAGGCAACAGTCCCGCTAAACCTGCCCAAAAACACAAACCAGCCACAAACATTGCCACTAAGTTCCGCCGTAAAGACGGCTCTAGGGTGACGAATATATTCAAAACAGTTTCTCCATAAGACAAAAGCACCCAGCTGCAATCAAGCCCCAACAAACACAGCCGGTTATAACCGATAGCATCTAACACCAAGAGAGCGAATTGCAGTCAATAAAAATGGTCACACCAACGTTGCGACAAACCAATGTCAACAATTGTAACGAACTCTATTAAAGGATCGGCTATCTTCGATCCGTCTCATCGCTATCGCTATTGCCTTACTCGGTCTTGGTCTAGCCCTAACCTTAACAATCATCAAGTAACCTTCATTATGCTCAATCCCAGTCAAGCCGATGCTGAACGAGACGATCCCACCATCCGTGCTTGCTCGCAGTTTGCCCAGAGTTGGGGTTACCACCAATTAAATATCGTCAATCTTTTTGCCTATCGCACCCCCAAACCCTCAAACCTCAAACAGACCTCCGACCCTATCGGTCCAGATAACGATCACTATCTGCTCCAAGCCACCGAGTCAGCCCACAAAGTTATTTTGGCCTGGGGAAACTGGGGCACGCTCCTGAAGCGTGATCAAACTATCGTCAAACTGCTACGTCCCCATCACTACAAACTCTATTGCCTCATGCGAAATAATTCCGGCCAACCCCGTCATCCTTTATATGTAAAACGCACCACCTCACCTAAACCATGGCACTAGAAACTACCCTCTTTAGCGATCTGATCCATATATCCATCCCAACCACATGCCAGTAAACGTCAACAATAACCACAACTACTAACCGTCTACTCAAAATCAACCTCAAACAACCCCGTTCAGCCTTGGCCCACAAAATGTCTATGACACCCTGTAAAGCGTCTATGAATGCAAACCTATTTCCGGAAATTTGATGTTTAAATAGAAATAATCAGTAAGCCAAGAGATGCTCAAAGCATCCATACAGTAGGTAATTATTTCGGAGACATCACCATGAAAACATCAGCTTGGCTTTACATCGTCTTACTATCTGCAACCATGGCCCTTCCAGCCATTTCTAAAGCAGCACAATTACAAAGTAATAACTCATCACAAGTGGCTTCGAACTATTACGGATACTGTGATCCGATTAACGATCCTTCAAGCTGCAGATCGTCCTAACGATTGCTGAAATTAATCAGAGACGTTCCACACAGTAGTTCTTTAGGCATTGCTGCTCTTCATTTCCTGCATCAGCAACCGCTTACTTTACATCTGCATAATCTTGACAGAAATGATTGACCTCATCAATTTCAGTCAAGATTTCCTGCTTCGCTTCGCTGATGTCACTTGAAGTTTTCTCCTCAGTATGGTGGGTATCCAGAAATGTAACAGCTGCATCACAGCCACTTGAAATCAACATCCGTAAAATTTCTCTATTCTGATTTTGCTTAGTGAGCGCTACTCCGGACAAATCCCAAAGCTCCCAAAGCAAGACATCCTCATCCACGCTCGAGGAGGCTAAAAGCTCACCAGAGCCAGGGCCAAACTCTACACTAGAGACCGCTCTACTATGGCGCTCCAATTCAGAAATTAAATCTCCCTGGGACGTCCAGACTCTAACCGTCCCATCCCTGCTTGAAGAGGCTAAAAATAAGCCATCTTCACTAAAAGCAACATTAGTAATCGGATCACTATGGGCATCCAGGGTTTGCAACAAATTTCCCGAAATATCCCAAAGATTGATTTTTCCGTCTACACCACCTGAAGCAATCATCTGAGGATGCTGTTGCTGCATTGCAACAGTTAAAACACTTCCCTCGTGGGCCATATCAGTCTCAATCTTAATTTTCGGCTTTAAATTGTCACGCTCAGTTCCAGACACACTCCAAATTAAGAGCCCCCTTTCACCCACATCACTGTCAGCTTTAGTAGCTGTTACGAGCAACTGGCTGTCTCGACTAAATGCAACTGCTGTAACCTCATTCAAGTGTTTTAAGGTGTCGTAGAGGTCCAAACTTCCATTTTCAACTGTCCACAACTTCAGAGTCCTATCACCGCCACCAGACGCAAGCCACCTACCATTGGGACTGAATTTCAAATCTATGACACCCTGACCATCAAGATGCGCCGCTAGAATTTGAATAGGCTCAGCAGTATTCACCTCAGGCTCCCAAACCTTAATTTGCCCTTCAGAACCGCCAGCGGCTAACAGACGGTTATCGGGACTATAATCTACTGTCTTTACATCATTGGCCTTATACTCTCTTTTCTGGATATCGCTAGCTTTATCAAAAGCAATGTGAGATCGTAATGTTCCGTCAGGACGCCAGAGTCTAACATTGTGAACACCACCAGAGGCAATCACCCTGCCATCTGGGCGGAATGTGACATCAAAAACATGACTGTTATGGGGGAAAGGATGAATCGGACTATCAATATTCCACAACCGAATCTGACCATCATCACTGGCAGACACTAAAACCGAGTCATACCCAAGAGTTGGTTTAGGAGAAAATTCAAGACTAGAGATCTCATCCTCATGCCCCTCAAAAGCTTCAATCTGAACACCCTTGTCCCTAAGCCAAAGACGCACAACGCCATCAGCACCACCCGTCGCTAAAACATCGTCCCGAGGACCAAAACTGACTCGGTAGACTGGCCCTTGATGGCCTCGTAGGGTATGCACCAACTCATTGCCATGATCTCGTCTTGGCTCCCAAAGCTTTATGGTCCCATCTTCACTAGCCGATGCCAAGGTAGCCCCATCAAAACTAAAGGCAAGCTGATATACCCCGCCATCGTGATCCGACAGCAAGCGACCTGTCTTGTTCGTCAGATTATTCAGATCTTGTACCTGAATCACCCCTTTAGCTCCAGAAAAAGCTAGCAAAGAACTATCAGGGCTAAATCGCATTGTAAAAATGCTATCCCCCTTAAAGACAGACATAAAATTTGCAGGGGCAACACCTTGATATTGAAAGGTTTGAAGCAACTTTCCTTTGACCGTCCACAAATACACTTGACCGTCAAACGTTGCTGCAGCCAAAAAGCGACCGTTAGGGCTAAATGCTAAGGTCGAAAATGGCTTGTCACCTTCATACTCCAGCTCAATTAAATCGCTAAAGCTATCTTCTCGAGTCCATAAAAAAACTTGCCCATCTAATCCAGTCGATGCCAGATATTGACTCCCTGGACTAAATGAAACTCGATTAATTGACCCCTGATGTTGTTGAGACAGTGTCTTCTGTAATAGACCGGAACAATTCCACAGTTTGATAACCCCATCTCTATCCCCTGTAGCAATTGTTTGACCATCAGAACTATATGCAGCAGTTACTACTGGCTTCTCATGGAAAACAGTAGGAGCGATATTAATATCTGGCTTACATTGGTGAGCGTTTAAATCTTCAGCCTCACTTACACTACCTTGCTGAGCCGGCCTATCTAATGGCCAAAACCGAACGTACTTATCCGCGCCCACTGACACCATGTTTTGTCCATCAGGACTAAAAACAACAGAAAACGTTTTCCCATCATGTCCTTCAAGACGATTAATCTCTCGTAGATTAAGTGTCGTTCGATGCAGGGCTGTTGTTGCTTTAGCACGTAATTCAGGTCGCCAAGACTTAAGAAACAAATCTGTATTCTTCACTCGTTTAGACGCTTTCAGACCGGTCATTAAAGCATCTAAGCCTTGTAAATCATCTAATGATCTAACTAAGGCTCGAATCTCACCCAGCGTTTTACCAACTAGCAGACCTGCCAGTCCTAGAGAAATTGCTAACACAAGAGATAGAGCCAAACCCTGACGCTGTCGTTGTGAATCTAAGTAGCGTTGACTAGCTCTGATATATTCTCTCTGACGAGAGAGAAGAGGCTCGATCTCGCGATTATCATTATTTTGGATAATTTGACGCTGCTTGTGCCAAGATTGAATCTCCTTATACTCATCACGAGACATTAGAAATCCATCCGCACGCTCACGCTCAGACCAGTCATAAGCCTTAATCAACAATCGTCTATATATTTTCAAATCATCTAAATTCTCCTTTAAAGCATCCAATAGCTGCCTTAAAGACTGAGAAAACGATTGATTTTCACGAACAAAAGAGACATATTGCACAGATGCAAGTCCCATTGCTCGAAAAATATCGCGATTATACTCACTATGGCTAACAACGGGAATAATTCGTTTTTTATACTGCTTAGCTTTTTCGAATTCCCACTGACAGTTTTTAGAACGGAGCGATTCGGGACAAATCACAAAAATTATGGTGTGGGCATAACGTATACCTTCATCAGCTTCATCCTGCCAGTTAGCTGCCACCGGAATTCTGTCTCGATCAATCCAAACCTTCCAGCGTTCGTTCTTTAACGATTGACTAAGCTTCTCAACAAAGTGTTTATTGCTACGGGAGTAAGAAACAAAAATATCTGGTGGACTTTTACCAAAATATTCAGACGTTTCATGGACCTTATTAACGGTCTCCAAAAATACTTTCTGAAGACTGGTAAATTGAAACTGGTTACCTAGCTTATGAGTTTCAATCCAGCGCTTTTGTTTTTTGACTGCTTTAAGATCCTCCGGAGTTAGCAAGTACTGCTGCGGACGCCCCTGCTTATCCCACTCAGTTGCTCTTGCAAGCAGTCTTGTGTAGGTTTGGAGGTGAATGATATTGAGGGCAATCTGTTCAAATACCCTACCCACCAACGGGGAACTTAAATCTAAGTAGTGTAAATCATCAAGAAAAACAATT
>JBCCJR010000267.1:0-7577 GCA_039045805.1 Cyanobacteria bacterium P01_C01_bin.118 | reverse complement strand
CGGCTACTGGCAGCGGACAGAACGATAATATTTTGGTTGACTGTCCCGCCTGGAATGATGCCAATGTAGACTTTCTGATGCAGCATGGTGGCGTGCATTGGTTGATTATTACCCACCGAGGTGGCGGTAGCCATGTGCGAGAATGGCAAGCCAAATTAGGTTGTGAGGTAGTTCTTCAGGAGCAAGAGGCATATCTGTTACCCCAGGTGAACACTCAGACATTTCACCGAGCCCTATCGTTAACCTCCCAACATCGGTTGGTGTGGACTCCAGGGCATTCTCCGGGGTCTAGCTGTCTCTATGCTTCAACCCATGGTGGCATCCTCTTTACAGGACGACATATTTTGCCCAGCCGCCAGGATGGTGCCAGTCCGTTACGGGTATCCAAAACCTTTCACTGGCCTCGACAGCTGCGTCATATCCAGACATTGTTGGACGAGTTTACTCCCGATACGCTGAGCTATATTTGCCCAGGGGCGAATACTGGTTTTCTGCGAGGCAAACGCTATATCGAACAGGCCTATGCGCAACTGTTGAAGCTGGATTTAGCGGCATTATCTCAGAGCCAGGCGCTGCTTTAGAGGGTTTTGAGTCAAGGCCCGTGGTTTTGGAGGGCTGCTTGCTCCACGGGCTCAAATTTTGCCAATATTTTATCCATTAACAGCTCAGCGGGATGCAAAAGCCAGGTGCGATGACAGGGTTGTGTGAGGGTGTTGACTAAAGGCGAGAGCTGGCTGATGGCGGTTAGTCCTTGATGGGTTTTGAGTTTGATGCCCCGCTGGTAGAGGGTATACCCCCGGTTACGGATGTGACGAAGATCGACGTAAAGCTTGGCATCGGGTACCCGATCATGGGCCTGGCAGCGGGCTGCGGAGACGATATCCGTTTGCTGGATACGACTGTACTGACTAATTTCGGTGGCCTTGGGGAGCTGTCGATGGACAAACCGTTTACATAGGTCTGATAGCACCGGATCGTGGTGGTTTTGCCACCGTTGCAGATGATAGTGCAGACCATAGTCATCTTGGGCTAAGAAATCCTCTAGTGCTAGGTTATCGACAGGTTGACTAAGCCAGACGGTCATAATGTTGTCTGCCTCTAAGCTGCCCGCTTCCAGTAGGATTCTGGCTCGGGCAATGGCGTTTTCCAATACCCAGGTGGCGACGATGTTTTTAGGATGGTTGTAAATCTGGGCGTACATAAAGTACCGCACCACCAAATAGTGCTCAATCGCGCCTAATCCTTTGTTGACCACAATCAGTTCCTGGCTGCTGGGATCGTAGTCAAGGGCCAGGATGATGCGATCGAGATCTAGCTGACCATAGGAGGCTCCAGTAAAATAGCTGTCCCGCATCAGATAGTCGATGCGATCGCAATCTAGCTGGCTGGATACAAGCTGCCACACACAGGGGACCGGATGCTCATGGTCATAAATCTGCTGCATCTCGGCCAGCAGAGTTGCCGAAAAGTCATCCAAACGTCTGCGAATTTCAGGCGACTGTTCCAAAATTCGCAGGGTCCAATGCTCGTGATGCCCGCCAAAAACTTCCTCAGCTGTGTGACTGAAGGGACCATGGCCGATATCATGGAGCAAGGCTGCACAGAGCACCGCTGCACGATATTGCCTCAGCTCCGGATACATAGAAGACAATCGGTCAAACGCCCGTCGGGCAATTGCCATCACCCCTAGTGAATGGGTAAAGCGAGAACTTTCCGCACCGTGAAATGTAAGGCTGGCTGTGCCTAACTGACGGATGCGCCGTAGCCGCTGAAACACTGACGTATCGATAAGCTCAATCAATAGGGCTTCCACTGGTTCGGCACTATCAAGGGTGATAGCGCCATGGAGTGGATCGTGATACGTACGCGTTTTCGATGGCACAGTTTATGTCATGGATTGGAGCAATGTTTGAACGGCGGCTTGGTATTGACTGTCCTCACGGGTGGCAAATTGTTCACGGGTAAGGGGCTCGGTGGTCACAGTTTGATCAGGGGTGATACCTAATTTGTTAATGTCGTGATGATCAGGGGTTTCATACTTTGCGACGGTGACCGCCAGCCCTGACCCATGGGGCAAATCAAACAAGGATTGGATCAACCCCTTGCCAAAGGTGGTTTCTCCGACTAACGCTGCCCGTTTATTGTCCTGTAGTGCTCCTGCCAAAATTTCACTGGCGCTCGCTGTTCCGCCATTGACCAGCAATACCAGGGGAGCCTGAGTTAATGAATCTGTACCCGCTTCAAAGCTTTCCAGGATGCCCTGGCGATTGACTGTGTAAACAATGGTGCCCTGATCTAGCCAGAGTCTGGCAATTTCAATACCTGCCTGTAGTAGTCCTCCGGGATTATTGCGTAAATCTAGTATGTAGCCAGCCGCGCTTTGTCGATCGAGCTTGATTAACGCATCTCGCAAATCTTCCACTGCATTGCCATTAAACTGACCTAGGCGGATATAGCCAATTTTGTGATCGCCTTCTCCCCGAAGTTCTGAAAATACTGGATTGAGATTAATCCGTTCGCGGGTGAGGTTCACCTCAAAGGAGTCAGCATCCTTGCGGTCTATGGCTAAAGTAACGATAGTTCCTGCCGGGCCACGCATTCTGGCTGCTGCTTCATCCAACGAAAACGATGTGGTCGGTACACCGTTGATGGCCACAATTTCATCTCTTGGAGAGAGCCCTGCACGCTCTGCGGGAGAGCCAACAATGGGGGCAATCACACGTAAATGCTGATTGTTATCATCCTTAGCAATTTGCAAGCCTACCCCCAGCAGTTCTCCAGATGTATTGGTCTGCAAGCTTTGGTACTGCTCCGGTGGCAAAAAGCGGGTGTAGGGGTCGTCCAATTTTTTCAACATGGTCTCGGCTGCCTGGTAGGCATCTTCCCAATTGTTGAGGGGGCGTTTTAGTACCTTTTCACGGACAAACCACCAGTTTTGATGGTTGAAGGTTTCATCCAAATAGGCTCGATTAACAATTCTCCAAACCTCCATCACCAGCTTTTGCTGCTCTGTAAACGCAAATGCTGGTGAACTTCCCCAACCAAAACTTAGAACCGTTGCGATACATATCGCGCAGATACCCCTCAAAAGAACTACGCGTAGCAGCCCAGCTTTTCTCATTCTTTGCTACAGCTCAAAAACACCTTTGCTCAACTAATCTTGTCTGTTGAGCTAAGGAACTTTGTTAACGTTCCTTTTAGCCAGCATAGCGGCTTCCTCAGAATACTGTGATCCCTTCCCCACTGACGATCGGAATTCGTAGGAAGTCTTTTGAACTATAGATTTGAGTGAAGTTTTGTAACGTATTCTCAGTGAAAGAATTAAGCAATCGAAACAGTGAGTTTGTGCTGCTCAAACAGTTGCTGATGCTTGATGCCTCCCCTGCCTTAAGTGATTGAGTGATTTTGGGGGGGCTTGGCAGCGCCTGAAGAAGTTTCAAAACGGTCGGTTTCTCAAGGTTGGTTGTGTTACATTTTTTAGTAATGGCATAGATCTATTTTTATATCCGCGCTTCATGTTTACTAAGCAAGTCACCGACTCTAAAGCCTATCAATGGTTTAATGAGCGTCTTGAGATTCAGGCACTCGCCGATGATATCTCCAGTAAGTATGTACCTCCCCATGTCAATATCTTTTATTGTCTTGGCGGTATCACTCTCGTTTGCTTCGTTATCCAGTTTGCTACTGGATTTGCTATGACCTTCTATTACAAGCCAACTGTAGTAGAGGCGTTTAATTCAGTTCAGTATTTGATGACTGATGTTAGCTTTGGCTGGCTAATTCGCTCCATTCATCGTTGGTCCGCCAGCATGATGGTGCTGATGATGATTTTGCATGTCTTCAGGGTTTACCTCACAGGTGGTTTTAAGAATCCTCGTGAGCTGACCTGGGTGACTGGCGTAATTATGGCCACAATTACTGTTTCCTTTGGTGTAACGGGTTATTCTCTGCCTTGGGATCAGGTTGGTTACTGGGCCGTGAAAATTGTATCTGGTGTACCTAGCGCCATTCCCGTCGTGGGCGGTTTGATGGTTGAGTTTATTCGCGGTGGTGAGAGCGTTGGTCAAGCAACATTGACTCGTTTCTACAGCTTGCACACGTTTGTGCTGCCTTGGCTGATGGCTGTGTTTATGCTGACTCACTTCTTGATGATTCGTAAGCAAGGTATTTCTGGTCCTTTGTAAGGTGCGATTATGGCCTAGCCCTGAGGCGTGTCTCTTGGATGTTGCTAAATATTTTGGTTGGTTGCCAAATGTAGCTTCAAGTTGAGTTCAGGGTTAAGCTATTTTTACCAGGTCATACATTCTGTTTAGAGGTAAATTAGGAGACGATTTGAGTTATGGCAACGATTAAGAAGCCTGATCTCAGTGATCCTCAACTTAGAGAGAAGCTGAAGAAAGGTATGGGGCATAACTACTACGGTGAGCCCGCTTGGCCCAACGACTTGCTCTATATCTTCCCTGTTGTAATTCTGGGTAGTATTGCATGCTGTGTGGCTCTGGCTGTTTTGGACCCTGCTTTGGTAGGTGAGCCTGCTAATCCTTTTGCAACACCTCTGGAAATTCTTCCTGAGTGGTATTTGTACCCTGCATTCCAGATTTTGCGGATTGTTCCTAACAAGCTTTTGGGGATTGCTTTGCAAACAGCTATTCCTTTGGGTTTGATGCTCGTTCCATTTATTGAAAGTGTGAACAAGTTTCAGAATCCCTTCCGTCGTCCGGTGGCGACAGCTGTATTTCTGTTTGGTACTTTGACCACTCTTTGGCTGGGTATTGGTGCAGCACTTCCTATTGATAAGTCTCTAACTCTAGGTCTGTTCTAGATATTGACTTATCTGTCGTAGATTCTTAACATAGGCTTCTTGGATATTCGCTTTGCATATGCGAATTTTCAAGAAGCTTTTTAATGTGTCAAGATACGGCTAAGACATCTACCTATTCAGACGCATCTATCGATTTTTCAGTTGTTTTCGGGCAAACTATTGGTGCGAACGTGCCGGTTAGATCGGACATGTTAAAGCAAGATCAGTTAATAGTTAAAAGTAGGCTAGAAGATCTAACTCAAGTACAGCAGTGGTTTGATAGTTTTTGTTCTGCCTCAAAGCTGCCATGGCTTGAGGCTGTTTTTGATCAAGTAAATTTAGCCCTGGCAGAGGGATTTACCAACGCTGTGAGACATGCTCACGCTCATCTGCCAATGGATACTCCTATCGAAATAGATTTGCTGCTTTGGCAGGAAAAATTAGAAGTTCAAGTTTGGGATATGGGGGGACCCTTTAATCCTGATGACCTTGTTGAACCCGAGCCGGGAACCCTTAAAGTGGGTGGCTATGGTTGGTTCTTAATGCGTCGCTTAGCCGATAACGTTGATTACAAACGTGATAACGTAGGGCGGAATTGCCTGCGCATTGTTAAATGTTCGACGATGTCCTAGAGTGATGTTCGTCTATTGAGACGGTAGGGGTTTCTGGATATAGCAAGCGAGGTGAAGTCAACACTATGATCAAGGGTCTAGCAAGCATATAAGAACTGGAGCTTTGCAAATGCAATTAGCTCATAGCCAAGGGGCACAAGATACATTTATTTTTATTGAAGTATTTGGTTGTGAAGGGGGGATTCAGTCGTACATTAAAGATGTGTTGACGGCCTATTCTGAATTAGGAACGACTGAGCCTGCCACGATTTTTTTGCTGCGAGATCGTCTCGAAGATATTTCTCCTGAATTTCGGTCTCGCTTTCAGTTTAGGTGTTTTCAGTCGGGACGACCGATGGTAGATCGGATTCGACTGACCTTATCTTTGGGATGGCATTTATTCCGTAGGCGACCTCGTCGGGTATTTTGTGGCCATATTAACTTGGTGGCCATGGTGGGACATTTAGCTAGGGTAAGTCGGGTGCCTTACGCTGTCATGACCTATGGCAAAGAGGTTTGGTTTCCGTTAAAGCCTGCTGAGAGCAAGGCACTTCGAGCAGCCAGTAGTATTTGGACGATTAGCCGATATAGTCGGACACTTGCTGCCCAGGCCAACCAGCTGCAGGGACAGCGGATTGAGATTTTGCCTTGTACAGTTGATGGGCTGGCTTTTAACCCTGAGATCGCAAATCCTCAACTGCAGCAGCGCTATGGTCTTGCTGGAGCCAAGGTATTGATGACCGTCGCGCGTCTTTGGAAAGGGGATCCATACAAAGGCGTAGATGTAACCATACGGGCATTGCCCGCCATCTCTAAAATATTTCCATCTGTCAAATACCTTGTCATTGGTCGTGGGGACGATCAGCCCAGGTTAGCCCAATTAGCCCAAGACTTGGGTGTGGCAGATCGAGTAGTATTTGCAGGCTTTGTGCCCAATGAAGACCTGGTCGAGCACTATCGTTTGGCTGATGTGTATGTCATGCCTTCGCAGGAAGGATTTGGCATTGTGTACTTGGAAGCAATGGCCTGTGGTATTCCTGTTATCTCGGGGGATGATGACGGCTCCGCCGATCCATTGCAGGATGGTCGTCTCGGCTGGCGTGTGCCCCATCGAGATCCTGAGGCTGTTGCCGTTGCCTGTATAGAAGCTTTACAAGGAGATGACCATCGTTGTGATGGTGCCTGGCTCAGAGAACAAGTTCTCGCTAAATTTAGTAAACAGGCTCTAACGGGTCAGCTGCAGTTACTTTTGGACAATTCGCCTAAGTTGATTCCTCAGGAACTGAGTCAACATAAAAGTGAGCTATCGGCCATCAAGCCGGACAGCAGGGCAAAGCTATAGAATATATCTGCTGCGTTCATCCCTCACCATATCAGTGGCTGCTGGCAGCGTTAGCGCCCGATATCATGGGCAGCGCACAGCTGCGTTTTGAGCGTTATTAGGTCATAGGAGGCGATGGTATGGCTCCCAATGGATTTCGGCAAGGACAACTCACTTTTTCTGGTATGGGCTGTTGGCTCACTCTCGCTATTGGGTTTGGCCTGATTACAACTGTAGGGATTGGCTGGCTCCTAAAATCTTTGCTGGTCTTGGTTGTCTTGCTGTTTACACTGCCAATCCTATTGATTGTCGGTGCTCAGTTCTGGCTTAAAAGAAATTTGGTAGAAGGAGCCTGCCCGTCGTGTTCACAGCCATTGACGGGATTTAAGCCAGTGGCTCTATCATGTCCTAACTGTGGAGTAGCCTTACGGGCTAAAGACGGCTCTTTTGTCAGAGTGGCTCCAGAGGGCACAATTGATGTCGATGTGGTCGATGTGGATGCTGTAAGTACAGATGCAAGCACTGCCGATGAGGTAACGGTTGTGGACGTAGATGTATTACCTCCGGCTGATAGTTAGTCTCGACTTTAGCTGTTTCTTGGCTTTGAGGAGAAAAGTTTGCGATTACTGATTTAATGGATGGACCGATCTGTAGCCATCGTTAATTAGCAATTGCTTACAGTGAAAGCTATGCAGAGGTTCAGCATTGGACTTTTAACAAAAAAAGAGGCAAGAGCTTCTATCTCTGCCGATTGCAGAGTGTGTTGTCACCGAGCAACATGAGTAAAAGCAATTAACGTTAAGCTGCTTTTTTCTTCTTTTTCAGTCTAGCCCGCCCCCGTTTG
>JBCCJR010000266.1:0-7593 GCA_039045805.1 Cyanobacteria bacterium P01_C01_bin.118 | reverse complement strand
TATGCCCGATTGCCTTGCTCTGATTGCCCATGATGCTAAGAAAGATGAGATGGGGATGCTGGCAACCAACTACCGGCATATTCTCTCTCGATACCATCTGATTGCCACGGAAACAACGGGGCAGCTGATTGAAACAGTAACCGGACTACCGGTGGAGTTTATGGCTGCTGGTGCCCAGGGAGGAGAGTTACAGATTGCGGCGAGGGTGGTTTCTGGTGGGGTAGCGGGAGTTATCTTTTTACTAGACCCGGTTAGCGTCAACCCCAATGAGCCAGATATTCGGGCATTGTTGCGGGTATGTACATTACACAATGTACTGTTAGCCACCAACTTGGCGACGGCTGAGCTAGCCATTCAAGCTGTTGCCAAACGACGGGATGCCTATTTGATTTTTAACCCTGTGTCAGGTCAAGGTAATCCAGATAAGGATTTGGCCTTAATTCGGCAGATTTTAGCCCCTCAGGTAAACTTGCATACGATCTTTACCCAGCCGGATGTAGATCCCGTAGACCAGGCAAAGGCAGCGATCGCAACCATAAAGGCCAACCAAACCGAGACAGATACCGGCTTTATCATCGCTTCGGGTGGAGATGGCACAGTGTCTGCGATCGCAGGGGCCACTATTCAAACCGGAATTCCCTTGGGCATTATTCCCCGAGGAACCGCCAACGCATTTGCCGTAGCCATGGGCATTCCCACCGATTTGCGACAAGCTTGTGAAGCGATTGCTGGAGGCAACACCCGAGTAATCGATGCAGCCACCTGTAATGGTATTCCCATGATTTTGTTAGCGGGTTTAGGCTTTGAAGCCGCCATGGTAGAAAACGCCAATCGAGAACTCAAAAATCAGCTAGGAGCCTTGGCCTATATTCTATCGGGAGCACAACAGCTATTTTCCCAAGAGCTGTTTAAGGTGGAGATTGAAATCGAAGGTCAAATCGTTGAATTTGACACAGCCGCTGTAACGGTGGCCAATGCGGCTCCAGCCACATCAGTCACTGCCCAAGGGTTTGGAGAAGTGATCCCCGATGATGGGTTGTTGGATGTGACCATTCCCATCCCCCAAAACCGGCTCCAAGGCATGAATATGATGGCTACTCTGTTTACCTCTGCCCTGGCTAAATCTCAGTTTGAGCGAGATGACGTGATTTGTTTGCGCATCGGTCGGCTCAAAGTGACCACAGACCCACCCCAAAAGCTAGTAATTGATGGAGAACTCCGGGAGGCGAATCCCATTGAGTTTGAATGTATTCCAAAAGGATTAACCATCTTTTCTCCCCTGTTAACGGTGTAAGTGCCTGGCGACAAACAGGCTATCTTATTCTGATATAGGTAGTTTCTTTTTGAGTCTAACAATGATACTCATTAATCTTTTATTGAGACAATTGAAGTAGCTTTTTACGCCTATGTGTTCATCTCAACAAATTTTCTTGAGATAATTTTTTTGGCTAAAAACTGAAATAGAAGAGAAAATTTAGTACGCTTGAACCATTTCATAGGCCAATCACAGGATTCAAGCTATGCACGCCCCTTACAAGCCCACTGGTTACAGCACAGTTTCACCCTATCTGATTGTGGAGGGAGCGGCGGCCACAATCGAGTTTTTAGTCCAAGTGTTTGGCGCAGTGGAACTGAGGCGTATCCCAGATGATATGGGCAAGCTCAAACACTCAGAAGTTCGGCTCGACGATACGGTACTGATGATTGCTGACAAAGGAGAAGGGTGGCCCGCTATGCTCTCACATGTGCATATTTACGTTGAGGATGTGGACATAATCTATGGGCGTGCCCTTGATGCTGGTGCTACATCCGTTCAAGCGCCTGTGCAGAAAGAGGATGAGGACAAACGAGGGGGTGTAAAAGACGCGGGTGGGACAACGTGGTGGATAGCAACCAGAGTTGAGCAGTCATCTTTGATGTAGACAGTATTCCTGAGGATGATGGCATTAATGACCAGATTCATACAGCCAATCTGGTTAAGCATTTGTTTGCTGCGATCGCAATGCCGCTTCTGGTCTGCTTCTGTACAGATGCATAGATACTTGAAATAATCAATGTCTCAAAATAAGATTAATCACTTCTTTTTGAGTCCCAAATAGAGACAAATTCATCTTTTTTTGAGCATTGTTGACGACTATGATTTTTGAAGAGAGCATCAGTTATTACAATTCTTAGATATCCGAGCCCGTGTAAAAGAGAAGCTGATGAGTGAGAATTCTGATAGTGAGCAAATTGGCAATATTAAATGGCTACGCTCAGTAATTTCTAATAACTTTCAGCCCGCACTCAAGAAAGATTAATCCTCACTTCAAAAATCCTATAGCCGTCCGTGGAATCCTTGTAAGGAGCCTAATGACATAGTGCCCGTAGGAGATTCACCAGAGTATGACACGTCTTTCTAGCCTTATTTCGCAATGTCTTAAATTTGCAGGTATCGGCCTGACTAGTTTGTTTATTGCACTACCTGCCACCGCTCAAGATAGTCAAAGTATTGCTCAGATTGCTGGTTCAAATGATTCGTTTGATGTGCTGACATCGCTTCTGGATCATGCCGGTTGGTTAGGGGCATTTGATGGCACTAACGGCAAAGTATTTACGGTCTTTGCACCTACGGATGACGCCTTTGGTCGTTTACCTGCGGGTACGATTGAAAGTCTCTATAAGCCCGAAAACAGAGAGACTCTGTATGATGTGCTTGCCTACCACGTGATCGGAGGGGCTGTAACATCTGACCAGCTTTCTTCAGGGGCTGTGGATAGTAAAAATGGAACTCCTTTACAAGTGGGTGTAGGGGCACAGGTGACTATTAATAATGCCACCGTTAGGGCCGCTGATATTACGGCGTCCAATGGTGTTATTCATGTGATTGATGCGGTATTGATTCCTCAGCGATAAAGTTAGACCTGGTCTTTAAATACGCTGACCACCAGTCACCCCAGAGCTGCTCCAGAGCAAAGCCTTGGGGTGATTTTAATCAGTAGCTCAATAGTTGAACGTTAATCACTGCAGAATGTTTTGTTGGCAGCCTTTATTTGGTCGCTGTCAGGCGTCCATCTTGACTAAATATCTGTGGGTTATGTCTCGCTATCTATTGGTAGCTTTACCGTAGCCGTGGTTCCTGTGGCTTGGGTGGATGTAAATGTAAGGCTACCTTGATGGGCATCGACAATACGTTTAACAATGGCTAATCCCAAGCCATTGCCAGCGGACTTTGTTGACACAAAGGGCTGAGTTAGACGAGCCAAAATATCAGGGGAGATGGGTTCACCACCATTTTGCACAGTGAGACAGTTGCACTCTGTTTTAGAGAGAGAAATTTTGACTTCGTCGCCTGGGTTGATAGCTTCACAGGCATTGCTGATCAGATTAATCAGGACTTGTTTTAGTTTGTCGCGATCGCACCCCACGTAAACCGGTGAATCAGCTAAACTAACCGTCAACCGCCGATTGGCGATCTCAGGCTGTTCCGATAATGTATCTACAGTCTCTTTCGTCAGCTGATTTAGATCGCAGGGTGTAGTTTCTAGTACCTGGGGTTTTGCATACTGGAGGATTTCATCCAGCAGCTGTTTGAGGCGATTTTCCTCGGCAAGAGCCATAGTGAGACGGTTGCGATCGCGCTCGGTCAAATCAGACGATTGCAATGCCCTTAGCCCCATATGCACCGTAGTCAGCGGGTTGCGAATCTCATGGACAATCATGGAGGTAAATTCTCCAATCGCCGCCAGTCGTTCTTTTTCGATTAGCTGAGCCTGGACTACCCTTAATTCTTCTGTCCGTTTGGCAACTTCGGCCTCCAGCCTTTGATTAAACTCCAGCTGCTGCTGGTACATCTGAAAATTATCAATAGCCGTGGTGGCCCGTTCAGCAAAGAGTTCGACACATTTAACTTCTTCAGGCTCAAAGCTGCGGGGTTGTTTGTGAAAACAACAAACGGTTCCTAAAATTTTCCCAGCCGGTGATTGTAGGGGCACCCCCAGGTATGCCCGATAGCCTTCAGGCGTGTCACCATATTGATTTTCACATTGGCTATCGGTTACCGTTAGCGGACGCTGAGTTTGCACAACAGTTTTAGCTACTGACCCATGGATAGGATAAGGCTCAAATTCTGTTTCATCCAGAGCGATATTGCTGGCCAGAACTTTGCTGAAGTCTCCCTGGTTAAGGGTGACAACAGACCAGTCCATGCCTGTCAGCTCTGAAACACCTACAGCGATATCGTTGAGATATTGCTGTAGGTTTCCTTGCCGAAAACTTAGCGACATCAGGTAATCAAGGGTGGTCTGTGCCAGACGACTTGATCGAACCTTTGGAGGGGTAGCTGGCTGCTCCATATGTGCTAACTATAATTAGTTTGTACCCTTAAATTTCTCTCGGATATCTTCCACACGTTTACGATTGACACCCAGGTCAGACTTGCCTAAACGGGCCGCAGCACGCACGTGGATGACGCCAGACTGGCCAGCATAAAATTCGACGTCGTCCACAAAGCCCATCAGCTTACTGGAAAATTCGGCATAGAGGTAGTCGTCAGTAACATCATTGATGGTGGAACGCTCCATGGCTTCAATGATGGCTTTGAGGGCTGAAATCGCCTCTCCTGGTGATTTATCACTGGCAATCGGGTCGATGAAATGCTCTTTGTCACTGGGGTCAGCCTGGCTGCAGACACAGTTGGGAGTGCTGGGACAGGCGAGCAGCTTACCCTGGTTAATCCCTAGATTGTCGGGACGCTTACCTGAAAAGGAAAATAGAGACATAAACACACCCTTGATCGCAACGTGGGCTTCCCCATTGATGGCACGTTGCCAGTGGCACGCCGGAGTAGCCAATATCTTTACGTTACAGTGCTTCAACTTCGGTGAGTAATCCTTCCACAAATTTTTCAACATTTTCCAGCAGGTCCATCTCCCCCAGGGCTTGCCATTCTTCGGGGGTGTATTGGCCATCATCGCCGATTATGTCTTGAACCCAGTGGGCCAGGTTGCCGGTGTCTTGGAAAAGCGCCTGGGCCTTAGCGTTAACGTTGCCGTCTACTTTGGCAGCCAGGCAGACTTTAAGCAGCTGCCCCAGTCGGGTGTCTGGGGTGGTGGATAGGAGGACTGCGATCGCGACGGTGACGGCTTCTTGATTGGGGGTCATGGTGGCCCAATAGTTAATGACTCTTCTATCTAACCAGAGGAGTCTTTTTGCAGAGAGCTAGATTATTAAGAGTTGATAGGGGAAACCGCTGGTTGCTTTATAAAGCAAGGACAAATGCCCACAAATTATCATGATGAAACCATGGATTCTTTACTGAAGAATATTCCGGCTAATTTACAAGAGGAACTATTTGAAACACTATGTTCAGGCAACGGTGTGAGGATAGAGCGAATAGTTTCGAAGGGCCATTCATCGCCGGATGATTTTTGGTATGACCAGGAACAGAATGAGTTTGTGCTGGTGGTGCAGGGTAGTGCGGGGCTGCGCATCGATGGGGAAGCAGAGGTTTTGGTGCTGAATGTGGGGGACTATGTGACCATTGGTGCCAATGTGAGACATCGGGTGGAGTGGACCGATGAGTCATGCGAGACGATATGGTTGGCAGTGCATTATTGATGGAAAAACTGCGAGCCACAGCGACTGTCTCAAGTTAAGATCTCATAGCTTGAAATGGGTCTTAACTTGAGATTAATTAATCTTTTTTCAAGATTATCTAAACCTTATTTGGCAACGGTGTCCGATGGGTTGATTTTTTTATCAACATGGCTCGATTTGCCAGATAAGCGATGGGCAAAGCCACCAAATTTGATTGAAATTAGGCCATAATCTGGGAAACCGCATCAGCCTTTGCCCATGGTGGAAGATATTTTTCTAGCGCGCACTGAGGAACAGCAGCAGTTTCGTCGGATGCTACAGGCGATACTGCCTAAGGGGGTGCAGAAGCATTTTCCGACATTTTCAAAACCGTTTGCCAGGCTGAAGTCTGGGTCAGAAGATGAAGCCCGTGCGGCGATCCTGCTGTTTTATGGGGCGGGGGGTATGGGCAAAACCTCCCTGGTTAAACAGTTGCGAAAGCTGACGGCAACGGAGTTTAAGGGACAGGTTAATACCCTGTTTCTAGATTGGGAAGATGAACAGAAGTTGACCCTCAATCTGCAGGTGGGTCATGATTTTATTGAGCCGGAGGCAATGCTGAATGTATTGCATCGCACCCTGGTTAAGGCGGGTTGGGGCAATGACCTGAAGGACTATGAGAAAACTATTCAGGCATTACGGGCCACGGAATCTAAGGTGGAGGATGCGATGAAAGCATCCCAGGCGACCAGTGACTTATCAGCCAAGGTAAGTAAGCTGGGGGCGAAGGGGATGGCTACTTTAATTCGGTTATATCCAGGGGCAGCAGCTATTGATCAAAAGAAATTGGAAGCCACACTGGATACAACATTTCAGGTGGGGGCAGAGGGGCTGTACCAGGCGCGGCGGTTTGTGCAAAAGTCTCTGACTCCTAAGGAATATGAGATTTATGCACAGCCCAATGAGCGACTGGCGGAGGCATTGGGGAAAGGGATTGCCAAGCTAGCGGAGCGCAAACCGCTGGTGCTGTTGTTTGATACCTATGAGATTGTGGATCGGCCTGATTGTGACTATGCACTGCGGCGGGTGATTCAGGAGAGTGGTGGGCGCACCCAGTGGGTGGTGGCAGGACGGTCGAACCTGGCGGATAGTGGCCAGCGCGGGAGTTTGTACTTTCGTGGGTATAAACGAGACTTTGCGGAAACTCAGCTATATGCAAAGTCGTTGAGTGAGTTTGGTTTGGATTTGATTCAGGACTATTTTGCTCAGGTAGTGCCAGACCGACCGCTAAGCGAACCAGATGCAGAATCTGTGACGCGGTTTAGTTTGGGGATTCCGTTTGTGATTCGGCAGGCGGCGGTGATGTATCGGGAGGGGAAGCCGCTGGCGGAGATTATTGCTCCGGTTGAGCGTGCGCCCTTGGGGAGTGATGTATCTGCCTATGATCGGGTGGTGACGGAAACTAGCGAGCGGTTTTTGATGCACTGTTTTAGTGCAAAAGAAAGAGAACAAGATTTACAGGCGATCTATGCGTTGGCTCTGATGCGGCGTCCGGATGCGGGACTGTTGCGGGCGATGTTGGATGAGACGGATCTGGAACAGCGGCTGCAAACATTGCGGGAGCGATATTCGTTTATTTTGGTGGAGCAGCTGCGGTTGGATGAAAAACTGAATCGGTTTTTGCAGAGGTATTTACTAAGCGATTTGCGGCGTACGAGCGAGCGGTTGCAGAGGCTGAATGAGAATGCTCTGGCTTGGCTGGAGCTGCAGTTAGAGGAGAAAACTAAAGGGATTACGGATACGGCAGAAAAGCTTGAGGATGAGGCGATTGCGGAGTTGGTGTTAGATTTGGCACACCATAGTTTGTGGAAAGGTGAGGACTATGGCTGGCGGTACTTGGTGCCGCGATTTGTGGAGGGATGGCAGTATGACCGGAGCTGGACCCGTAGTTTGCTAGAGGTGGCAGAATATTTTAAGTCAGCCACTGGAAAAGAGAATAAAAAACGGCTGGGGCAGTTTGGGGCGGTGCTGGCGGGG
>JBCCJR010000265.1:0-7626 GCA_039045805.1 Cyanobacteria bacterium P01_C01_bin.118 | reverse complement strand
CAGGCTAGTAGACTGATTCAGATATTACTATTTATTTACAAGCAAATTACTCCTTTAAAGACCTAAACCACTGATGATTTAGTACATTTACGTGTGGTAACAGTCATCGTCATCCCCCTAGTATGCGGTTTCACCTCATCAAATGATTCTGGCAATACCTGCTTTTTAATCACCTTTGACCCTATGACGATGTGCGATCGCACGGTTGGAAAATCGCTGTCTAAAGTCAATAGCGAGCTATTAGCCAGTTATCGTTGACTTGGCTAAAAGATACGACTGATGATGATAATGACATTAGTTTATTTGGCCAGCGGACATTGCCCAGGGAGGGAATTGCATCATCCTTGACTAAGAAAGCTCGGCCTCGCAATAAGAAGCCGAGCACTTGTTTAATGGGATATTGTCTGACTTTTCGGTCAAACCCATTGCTTGCGCTTACGTGTCCAGAATGCCCCAGCAGTTGCCAGTAGAGCAAATACTGTGCCCGGCTCAGGTACAGAGGTTGGATCATCCCCAGGGGTATCAACGGGCGGAGTAATAACAGGAGGTGCGGGTGCGGGCGTAATATCTGTAGCAATAGCGTCGATACGGAAGGTACCAACATCACCGGTTAAATCAAGAGCCGTATCCAAGATAGAACCTGGACCAGATGACAAATCACCTTCTAAAATCAACGTTTCACCAACACTGATAATGTTGGTTACATCAGCATCAAATAGGGCATCAATGGAATCCGAAAGAAGAAAATCATTGCCAGCCGGTGTCAGGTTGATGCCTTGAAATGTAACCAATGGAGAAAGAGTGTTACCCAACACTCCAGCCAGGTCAATTCGACCGCTCTCGGGAGCAAAACCACCGTCATCCGAGAACACAAGATCAGTTGAATCTAGGAAGTCTAAACCACTATTAAAGCCAGGTGCAGGAGTCGTATCACCAGAAATAGCTACTATGTCTATTCCTGGAAAAGCTGGCAGGATATCATCGGCAGTAAAGCTAAATAAGCCATCGGTAACTGTAAAGGTCGCAGCGCTAACCGATGACGGAAATACTGCTGTAACTGACATCGCCACAGCGATAGTTGCAAACTTGAAGTAAGAGTGAAACAAACGAAACACCATATAACCAAACCTTCTACAAATGCAATTCCGAAATCCTGAATGCTCTTCTCTACTCAAGCATAAACAATCTGTGAATTAGCCTGAGTAAATAACAAATTTTAAATGATACGCATAAGCTGGAATCTCTTGTTATCCAGCCCTGTCCCCACCTTGGTTCACTGAGTAGCCCCTAGCACTCAAAATCAATAAAGGAAGCTGCGACAGCCTGATTCGCAGTTGCACAGACAGCGCATGCACTGGCCAATACAACCAGCACATTTTTGAGCATGGGATAACTCATTCTTACCTTGTTGTTTTGAACATTAGCTAGTGAAGTCCCAAAGTCAGAATAACGAAACATTTTGAGTCTACCTAGATATTGCCTGAATCATTTCATAGAAACTTTTTGATAAGTCTTTAAATTTTTACTAATTCATTTGAAAAGTCACTGCATATAGAGCGAATCTTGTATCTGGGAGCAAAACTAGCAAATAAAGCGTAAGATGTGATGACATGGCACCGCTCTGACCTTCTATATCTTGCTTCCTTTAGTAGACGCTTGCTATTGGCGTTATTTCCCCAGGAAGACCGGCAGACATTAGTGGATATTGCCGCTCAGGAGATGGTTTAAGGGGGATTGAAAGTAGTTCAGATGAATAAGATTCCATCGATTACGGTATATATTTATACCTTACTATAGAATTCAACGCTATCGGCATATCTCAAACGTTAATCCTGCATCTTTCACTAAACGTTCAACCAAAACTTCGCCAAACATCGATGCCGGTGTTCAAAATCCCCCCGCTTTAACAGACGAAGGAAAATCCTCCGCCAAACATAGCCCCGCCTGGCCCAAAATCTTAGCGGTCGATCCATAGTCCGGATCGCGATCGCCCGTTACCTTAACCTGAATAGTCTTTCCCTAGCAGTCGTACCTCAGAACCGCAAATCATAAAAACTGATCCTGAGCCGGCTGACTCGCCCCTTCCCCATACTGAAACTGTTTTCCATAGGAATAATCGAGCAAAACATTTGACCGCAGCACGATCCGGATATTAATGGTAGCCATCACAAAGGACGACACCTATTCTTGAAAATCCTGATCGTACTGCACTGGCACCAGCATCGGGGGAGGTCCAGGGTCTGGCTGGGGAAGGGACGTGAGTATACGGAGACGACGTTTAAGGAGGCCCTCCGTGTCTCCCCTTCTTCCCCTCTCTATGTCCCTTCAGTCTGTCATCAGGTCCAAATTCCATGATGTATACTCCTGATAGGAAAGATTCCTATTAGCTATTTAGGCATCTTCCGTGCGCCTTCAGATGTCCGCATCGGCCAGCCGTACCATGCCTAAAATCCTAACTCGTGAGAATATCAATGAGCTGTTTAGCCAGTCATCGTTTACGCGGCAAGAGGATGCCACCGGTGATATCGAGTTTATCTGGCCAGCGGACATTGCCCAAGGCGGCAATCGCATTGTTCAGGTCCGTTCAGGTTTGCAAGTATTCTACGAAACTCTGACGCCTGAAAGCGACCTGCGTCTGCAGGCAAACTATCTCCCCTCTGATCCCTTTGGCCTAATCTTTATTTTATCTGGCGATTCTGAAGTCACAATGACTCGGGCCAGACAGCCCCTTACGTTTTTACCTAAAGGAGATATCAATGTTCTGGGCTATGGCGGTACTGAGCAGGGGGCCATCAACTATTTGTCAGGCCAGACAATAAAGATTGTTCAAATTGTTGTTGAGCCTTGGCTAATGGTCGAGTTTGTTCAACGAAATCCGATAAACTTGCCACTACCAATGCGGGAAATTCTTCAGGGAGATCGGTCACGGGCCTATGTTCACATTGGTGAAACCAACCCAGCTATGCAAATGGCACTGCACCAGTTGTGGCATTGTCCTTACCAGGGGCTTACCCGCTTGATGTATTTAGAAGGCAAAGCGCTTGAACTACTAGCCCTCAAGCTATTTCAGCTCAGTGAAGAGAGCTGCAAACAGCTACCTAAATCCCTTAAACCTCAAGATGTGGAACGGATCCACCATGCTAAAGATCTGTTACTCAGCGATATTGAAAATCCTCCCTCCTTGATTGCCTTGGCCAGGGCTGTTGGTCTTAATGACTACAAGCTCAAGCAAGGATTCCACCATGTGTTTGGCACCACCGTTTTTGGTTATTTGCATAACCATCGGATGGAAAAAGCCCGACAGTTATTACAAACCACCGATCTGAGCGTATCTGAAGTCGCTTATACCGTTGGCTTTTCCAACCGCAGCTACTTTGCCGCCGCATTCAGGCGCAAATTTAACATTAACCCCAAAGCCTATCTGCAGCAAAGCCAGCGGGAGAGAAAAAATCCTTAAAGATCCGTCCTGTGGTCAAAAAGATCCCTTTAGGAATCATCCTCAGCGTCGAAATTTCCTATGATGCCCGTAATCTATTTGAGAATGGCTCTCAACTGCTTCTTCTCAACGGTGTGAGCGTAAGGTGCGAGGAAATTAATGAACGTCTGGCAGCTAATCGGAAATTCAGGCATTATCGGTATCGTAGCCGTTGTATTGATGCTACCTGTCGAAGCAACTCCGTTAGTTGAGGAGTCTCAAGAGGAAGGGGCTGTTTTAGTTGAAACCATTAATAGAGAAGAGATATTGAGCCAGGCGGATGAGGGAGGTGAGGGAGCAGAAGAGGTAGGGGAAACAGAGGAGAATGAAGAAGAGACTCTGCGAATTGTTGTGACAGCAGAGAAAAGGCCAGAGGCAGTTCAGGATATTCCCATTAGCATTACGATCTTTGAAAACCAAGATATTCAAGATGCGGGTATTCGTGATTTTGAAGATGCCGCCCGCAATACTCCCAACTTCTCTATCTTTGATGGTTCTGGCAGCCGTGGCTTTTATTTTTACAGTATTCGTGGCTTAGGTAACAATAACTTTCTATCCAGGGATGCGGTGAGCTTTTATGTCGATGATGTTCCCTATGACTATGGTGGGTTTATTGGCCTGGATCTATACGATTTAGAACGCATTGAGGTGTTGCGCGGTCCCCAAAGCACCCTCTATGGCCGTAGTGCCTTTTCAGGTGTGGTTAATGTTATCACCCAGAAACCAACCAATGAGTATGAATTTGGCACCGCTATTCGCTACGGTAACTTTGATGATTTTGAAGTGCAGGGCAACGTCAGCGGCCCGCTGGTAGAAGATACTCTGTTCTTTAGGCTTGCTGGCACCTATGGGGCGCGGGATGGCTATTTTGACAATATATTGCTAGATGATGACCAGGCAGACTTATCGGGGGGCAATGGTCGCTTACAGCTGCGTTGGACGCCTAACGATGCCTGGGAGGTCGATCTCAGCGGTGCATTCTCGGACTATAACGAAGATGGAGATTCTCTTGTTGCCCTTAATGACGATCCCTTTACGACTGAGGCTAATCGGGAGGGATTCGTTAAGCTCAACACCGATACTCAGTCTCTCCGGATTGCCTATAAACAGCCCGATTTTCAGGTGACCTCCATTAGCGCTCGACGCTTTTCTCGGAACGATTTGGCAGGTACTGATTTAGATGGCGGTCCGCTCGACTTAGGTGTCTTTAGCAGTGACTTTGACTCAACAGTATTTACCCAGGAGATTCGTGTACAGTCACCACCAGATGCCGCCGATCGTTTTCAGTGGACTACCGGGGGCTATTTTGAATCGCGACAGTTTGACACGCGTAACGATGGCCCCACCTTTGGCGATGATGCATTAGCCATCTTTGGTGTACCTGCAGGCGGTAGTAATTTACGCAATAGTGACAGCGATGAGCGCTACTGGGCAATTTTTGGTCAGACTAGCTATGGTGTCACCGATGCGCTGACGCTAACGGCCGGTTTACGCTACGAAAACTTTCGTGCCGAGCTAGAAAATTTTGTGGAACTGTTTTCCATACCGGGGCTGCCAACTCAAATTGTCAATGAGTTTACTGATGAGACTAAGAGTGGTGATGTATTTTTGCCGCGGATGGCGGCTGAATATCGCATTAATCCTGATGTGATGGTGTACGGCAGTATTGCCAAGGGATATCGACCCGGTGGTGTGAATTATCGAGTCAGCAGTCCGGAGACACTCACATTTGATTCCGAGATTGGCTGGAATTTTGAACTGGGGGCCAAATCGACCTGGCTAGACGATCGGCTGGGGGTGAATCTGGCTATTTTCCATAATATTGTTGATAACTATCAGGTGCAGATTCCAGGGGTGTTACTGTTTACCAATGAGATTGACAATGCCGATGCGCGGATTACGGGGATAGAATTAGAGGCCCGAGCAACGCCCGTCGAGGGGTTGGATATTATTGCTGGATTTGGTTATTTAGACGCTGAATTTTCAGACTTTTTCAATGAGTTTACGGGGGAAGACTTTACCGATAATCGACTGCCCCTGGCTCCTGAATTTACCTACAATCTGGCTGTGCAATATCGTAGCCCTGGTGGTTTGTTTGGACGCATGGGTGTTCAGGGTACAGGAAAAACTTTCTTTGACGAGTCCAACGACTTTAAGCAGTCTGCCTATGCGGTGGTGAATGGTCGGCTGGGCTATGAGTTTGACAACACTGGCATTTATTTCTTTGCCAACAATATCTTTGATGAAGAGTATCTCACCCAAGGGGCTGATGTGGGTACTGGTCAAATTGGACAGTATGGTTCTCCCGCCACGTTTGGAGTACAGGTCAATAGTCGATTTTAATTGTTTTAGGATGGGGCGTGGCTGTTATTCCCAAGGATAATTTCCAGAATGTGAATTGTATCAGCGGCTGTGGAATGTAAGGGTGCGATCGCATCGCTGGAAAATTGCCCCTTAATAGTCCCCTGCTGAAAAAGGAAAAGCACCATACCTCATAACGACTATTGCGCAACAGCTCTATCATTAATGTAGATGCTCACCTATATTAATGATCATAAGTCTCATTAGTACTGTTGAGTCATGACGCTATTGCTATCTGTTTCAGAATTTCGTCACCAGCACCCTGACATTGACTCAAATGCTCTGAGAACGCCCTGGAACATTCCGCTATGTGATCCCAGCGGACAAAGCTACGGCTATCGGCAAGACGTGAATCTGCGTCCTGATCTCAGTGTGCTGATTGATGACTACACGCTACAAGAAGATTTAATCGTGGACACCAGCTGTTGCCATGAGCAAGAACCGTCACTAGAGCTGGAATTGAGCTTTATGCTAACGGGTCACAATCAGACTGAAGGCATTCGCGCTGGCTACAACTTTTTACTCGCTGGCTGGGAGGACATCATTGATGAAGACTTTCACTGGCAATCAGGCGGGCGCGTTCTTAAGTTCGACATCCATGTAGAAGCCAGTCTCCTTAATACACTGATTGGCCAATCACCAGGAGGGATGCCTAAATCTTTTTTGCAAAATCTTCAGGGCTTACAGCCTGGCCCAAAGAGTTTTTTGCACGTCCAGTCCACCACAGCAGCAATGCGCTTAGCGATTCAACAACTGCTGGATTGCCCCTATCAAGGGCCGACTCGCTGGCTCTACTGGGAGGGAAAAGTGCTGGAGTTAATTGCCCTGCGATTAGAACAAATTAGCCAAAGCGCTCAGCTTAGTCAGCTAAAAATCTCTTCGGATGATGTTGATCGTATCCATTATGCGGGGGAAATTTTACGTCAGCGCTTAACCATGCCGCCGACCTTGGTGGAGTTAGCCCATTTGGTCGGATTGAACGACTATACGCTTAAAAAAGGATTTCGTCAGGTTTTTGACACGACGGTACTTGGCTATTTATACTCTAGACGGTTGATATATGAATCTTCTTGAAGGACTGAAAATTCAATGACAACAATGTTTTGAGATCATTCTTGTGAGTAGTATTAGCCTGCTCAATACAGGTTTCGATAGCGATCTTGAACTCATCAAAATTGTCGTAGTACTTCGAGTAAAAACATTGCTTTCTCACAAATTGCCATAAGCGCTCAATCAAGTTTAGATGAGGTGAATAGGACGGCAAATAAAGCAATTCAAGTTCGAAACACCTCCTGCTCCTCTATCTTCTCAGGGATAGCCGCTTTGCCAGGCAAATAGCCAACTTTGCGAGGGGTCATCCCAATCCGTTTGAGAAATAGCTTGATCTGCGTCGGACTACGTTTAATCCCTGTCAAGCGCTCAATCTCCGCTTGAGCTTCGGCGGCTGTGCGCGGTGGATGGACTTCAAAATGGGCTTTCAGGCTTGGTATGTGGTCATTGAGTCTGCTCGGTTGTCCCTTATAGTGAAGTTTTTTGAGTCGCTCGATACCCCCCTCTTGATAGTCACGCAGGTATTTGACCAAAGTCGTTTTACTCTTGAGCCGACACAGACGACGAATCTCTTGATGCGATAAGCCTTGGCTCTTTAGATATACTCTAGACGTTTGATATCTGGACTTTTTTGAAAGATTGAAAGTTCAAAGATAACAATGTTTTAAGCGCCCCTTTATGGGTGGTATTTGCTTGCTCAATACAGGTCTCAATAGCGGTCTTGAAATCATCAAAATTGT
>JBCCJR010000264.1:0-7660 GCA_039045805.1 Cyanobacteria bacterium P01_C01_bin.118 | reverse complement strand
TGCAGCAATTTACTATTCGTGGAGACCTACTTCACCAGATCCAGGTGATGATTTAGTTGTGGACTGTGCCATGAATGCAGGAGCAACTGTCATTACATCCAATCTGCGTGACTTCCGAAATGCCGAAACATCGCTAGGCTTGCAAGTAATGACTCCAGTTGAATTAGTCGTCAAATTAGCAGGAAATGGAGGTGAAGCATGAGTCGATTAACCCTTCGATTACCAGAGACATTACACCAGCAATTAGCTAATTTGGCAGAAGGTGAAGGTGTTTCTTTAAATCAATATATTGTCTACGCTCTAACGCGACAGGTAACCCTTACCTATTCTGTTATTGAAGTTCCTCAAGAAGAGGTTCAACAACAAAAACTGTCATTCCAATCTTTGATACAAGATCTAGGCAAGGCTTCTTCATCTGAGATTGCGGCTACATTAATTGAACGAGAAACAGTGCCACCGGAAAAGGAGCTAGACTCTGACACGGTTGCCCTTCTTCATCAAACGATACAAGGCGCTGCCAAAGCACCATCAACAACGGACGGTGATGCCTAACACTGTGTTGCAACGGCGGAGCATCAGCAGTCAATCAAAGTTCAAAGCTACTGCCGCCGTTGAACTTCAACGTACAATGCGATCTAATTGTCTTTACGATAATATGTAAGCACTTACGTAATTAGTTTCACATCATGGATTTTTACTCCCAAATTGGTAAAGTGGCCCTGGGTAGCCGTCTACGTCGATTGAGCGATCGTTTTACCGAAGATGCTGCGAAAATTTACACACTCTACAATGTTGCAATTGAGCCGAAGTGGTTTCCTGTTTTCTATGTACTGTCCCAGAAAGAAAATGCAGCAGTGACCGAGATCGCTCAAATTATTGGACAATCCCATGCGTCTGTCAGTCAGATTGTCAGAGGGATGAGCACGCGAGGACTGGTAACGACTAAAAAGCATAGTCAGGATGCGAGAGTAAGCGTTATTGAGCTTTCCGATGCTGGGAGGCAATTAATTCCTGACCTCGAACAGCAGTGTAATGATGTCAATCAGACTGTTGAAGACCTTTTATTAGAATCACAACACGATCTCTGGAATGCGATCGCAGAGGTCGAATTTTTACTGGATAATAAAAGCTTTTGGGAGCGTGTCCAGGCGGCACGAAAAATACGTGAACAGAAGTCTGTTGAAATTATTGATTATTCACCAGAGTTTTACGATGACTTTAAGCGTCTGAACTATGAGTGGATTGAGAAATACTTTGAGCTAGAAGAAAGTGATCATCAATCCCTTGATCATCCGGATGAAAAGATTTTGAAGTCAGGTGGACATATCTTTATGGCACAGTATAAGAGTGAAATTGTTGGGACCTGTGCCTTAATCAAGTTGGATGACAATACCTATGAACTAGTTAAAATGGCAGTCGCAGAAACGGCTCAAGGCAAAGGGATTGGATGGCTCTTAGGGCAAGCGGCTATTAATAAAGCACGAGAGTTAAAAGCAGAAACAATTTTTTTAGAGAGTAATACAATCTTAAAACCTGCTATCAATCTCTACCAAAAGCTAGGTTTTCGGAAAGTAGTTGGCCAACCTTCCTCCTATCAACGCTGTAATATTCAGATGGAACTAAAACTCGTTTAGACCTATGGAAGGATATAAGCAGTTTTTGGGAGGCATATGTAGATGTCAAAGCAGAGTAGTCGTCTTCAGAAGATCGAATTTAAATTTCAGCTGGGGGGATGGATTTTATTCATTCTATCGGCGAGCTTTTTTACAGCGGCGAGTATCAGAGTGGGGGATGTATTAAGTCTCTTAGGTAGTTTGTTATTTCTCTTTGCCTGTTTTCTATTTCTAATTCCCTTAGTCTTGCTACCACGCTAAAGAGAGTTAAGTTGAGCTAACTCTGTATCAGAAAGCGATATAGAAGCAGCTTGAACATTGTCCTCTAAGTGAGCAATCGTTGTAGTGCCTGGAATCAGTAGCATATTGGGAGCACGGTGAAGCAGCCATGCCAGGGCGATCTGTGTAGGATTTGCACTATGGGCTTGGGCTATTTGGGCCAGGACTCCCTCAGCTTGAGCCAACGGAGCACCCCGTCGTAATGGATGAGCTCCCAGCGAACCGTAGGGGATAAAGGCAATATTGTGGGCAGTTGTGTAGTCCAGGATGGCTTCATGACTGCGGTCCAACAGACTAAAGCGATTTTGAACAGATGCAATGGGGACAATCGCCTGGGCGGCTTGCAGCTGTTCTAGGGTGACGTTGGAGATGCCAATATGTCGGATTTTGCCTTCTCGCTGTAGCTCAGCCAGTACCTGAATTGATTCAGTAAATGGTACTTTGGGGTCCGGGCGGTGCAGCTGATAAAGATCGATAGTGTTTCGTTTGAGTCGCTGCAGACTACCCTCCACTCCACGTCGCAGGCTCTCGGGACGCCCATCAGCTTGAATATTGTCGGGAGCCGGTTTATGGATACCCCCTTTGGTAGCAATGACTAAGCCCTCAGCGTAAGGATACAGAGCATCGGCAATAATCTCTTCATTGGTACCAGGACCATAGGCTTCCGCCGTATCGATAAAGTTAACACCTAACTCCACTGCACGACGGAGCAGTTGTTTACCACCTTCCCAGTCAGCATAGGGACCAAAGTTGCCTGGCTGTCCTGTTAGGCGCATGGCTCCATAGCCAAGGCGATTGACTGGGATTTCTCCTCCAATTAGAAATTGAGCCGATGGGTTGGCGTTGTGAGTTGAAGTGTTGGTATTCATGGTTTGCTTAGTTGATAAAAACTTCTGGAAAAAATGTTTAATTGTTTTGTTGCCTAAAACTGGTCGAGCTGATCGTAGATATCTAGAACAGCTTGTTCTCCTAAAAGCCCCGAATTAGAGAGGGAATGCTCCATCTCGACTAATCCGGTATACCCTTTGGAGTGAATATGTTTGAGAATATTTTTGTAGTTGATTTCCCCACTCCCAGGTTGAACTCGATTTGGCACGTCAGCAATTTGAAAACAGGCGATTTCATCCCAAACACGGTCCATGTTCTCGATGATGTTGCCTCCTTCCATTTGGACGTGGAAGGTATCAAAAATTAGCTTTACAGCTGGACTATTAACTGCTTTGACAATCAGATAAGCATGGGGAATTGTGGTCATAAATGTGCCATGCCACCAGCGACCTGTGATTGCTTCGAGTCCCAGCACAATTCCAGCCGCCTCGGCAAGTTCTGCACAATGTTTGAGATTCTCAATCATATTCGCTGTTTGATACTCTCGATCTAAGCGCGGATCTATGGGACCAGATAGCGTTGTGACATACTTACCATTAACTCGTTTAGCCACTTCGATAGTTTCTCGAAGTTGTTGCAGCAATATCTCTCTAGCGTCAGGATCATCACTGACAAATGTAGGCTGGTCTAACTTTAGGTTGTTGACGAAACAGCCCATCTGCATACCGTGGCGTTCAAGTTCCTGACCGATTTTGGTTTGAACTTCAACAGGACGGGTTTTAAGAAAATTGTCCTCAATGCCGGCAAAACCTTGCTCAGCAATAAATTTAATTTGATCAATTGGGTCCCGTCCAGCATGCTCTAAAAAGAGCACGTCATCAGGGGCAGTTAAGCCAATATGGGGAGCATAGTTGAGCTGATGCCCACGTTTGTTGGATTGTTCTAAAGATAGTTGGGAAATCATTATATTTTCCTGGGGTTAGAGATTAGGAGCAAGCGATTGATAAATTCCAAAAACATTTAGGCTGACGAGATGCTCCATGGAAGATCTGTACATCTAAAAGTGGAATTTAATTGATTTTGCTTACTTAGTTATCAGCGTTGAGCCATCGACGAAATAGTCTCTGAAGACGAGGCATAACGATATAGGTCATGAGATAGATCAGTAGAACGGTGAGGATTAGCGTTCTTAGCAGCAATGGCAGGGTATTTAGGAAAGGTCCAAATAACCAGAGAATGGCCGTGATTAATGGATAAATAGCGACCCAAGTGAGTAAAAAGAGCTTGTAACGACGAGGAGGGGGTAGCTGCCTAGGGGATGTAACCGGAAACTCTCGGTTGGCATAGCGATTGTGGGGATTTAAGTAACTCATGGTTTTGGTTAGCAATCTTGAATGGAATAGATGTAATTTATTTTCGTTACGTCACGTAACCAAATTAATTAAGGCAATGAAATTTTGCAGCAGACATACTGCCACAGTTGCTTTGAGTTGAGTTTTGATTTAATATCGTTACGTCACGTAACTAAATTATCTTGACCATCCAGGAGTTGTCAAGGGGTATGGGTAAAACATCGGCATCAAAGGTATCTAGAGGTCCAGGGCGACCGCGTTCTGAAGAGGTTCGGCAGCGGATTTTAGGGGCGGCTTATGAACTTATGGAAAATGTGGGCTTTAATGACCTGACGATTGAGGCCATTGCGGCCAAGGCCGGTGTGGGTAAGCCCACCATTTATCGACGCTGGTCCAGTAAGGCGCGGTTAGTTATGGATGCCTTTTTCGATGCGACTAATTCCGAGCTGACGTTTCCTGACACGGGGTCGGCAAAAGAGGATATCCGGCAGCAGATGAAGCAGTTGGTTGCTGTAATGACCAGTTCCCGTGGGCAGATGATCGCGGTGCTGATTGGAGGTGGACAGACGGATCCAGAGTTGATTGAGGCATTTCGTGAAAATTGGTTGATGCCTCGCCGTAATCATGGTGGGCAAGTATTTAAGCAAGGGATCGAGCGGGGCGAATTGCGAGCTGATATTGATTTGGATGTGATGATTGATGCGCTTTATAGTCCTCTTTTTTACCGTCTTTTGTTGAAACATGCGCCGTTAACAGAAGCCTTTGTAGATTCGTTGGTGGATGTTGTCATGCAGGGGCTAGCTGTTTGAAATAGTTTTTAGGTTTAGTAATGCTGCTCTTTAGTTGTGATGATCAGGCGACTGTTGGACTCTTACCCCGCTGGATGAGTGATCTACACACCTGCTGGACTGCCCTATTGCATGTGGTCAAAGGAGGGTGAAATCATTGCTCAAGAAACTGGATTTGGCCCCAAACGAAATACTGTTTCGTGTGAGTCATCTAAAACACTCCCATCCCGAAAGGTAATCCTGCGGCGACAGCGCTGAGCGACCTCCGGATCGTGGGTAACCATCACCAGGGTCATCCCTTGTTGGTTCAGCTCCGCAAAAATATCCATGATTTCCTGACTCATCTGGGTGTCCAGAGCCCCCGTCGGTTCATCGGCCAGAAGTAATTTGGGTTGATTAACAATGGCGCGAGCAATGGCCACCCGCTGCTGCTGCCCACCAGACAGCTGGTTTGGGCGATTGGTCAGTCTATCTCCTAGGCCCACCCGCTGTAGTGCCGCAATAGCCCGAGCCTCTCGCTCACCTGAAGGTACTCCAGCGTAGATCATGGGCAAAACAACATTTTCTACAGCTGTAAGCTGGTGGAGTAGATGAAACTGTTGAAAAATAAACCCAATTTTACGATTACGAATGCTGGCCAATTGCTTGGCGGTTAAGTGTGAAATTGCCACGCCGTCTAACCAGTAGTCTCCCTGGGTGGGGCGATCAAGGCAGCCAATCATATTCATCATCGTTGACTTGCCGGAGCCAGACGGTCCCATAATGGCGCAATAGTCTCCCGGATCAATGGTTAGGTCGACGGACTTTAGGGCGTAGACCTGGAGGTCGCCTATACCGTAAGTTTTAGAGATGTTTTGAAGTTTAATAAGGTGGCTCATGGGATGTGTTTTTTTAACTCCGAAGCGCCACAATCGGATCTAGATTTGCCGCTCTCTGGGCAGGGGCAATACCAAAAATCAAACCAATACTGCCTGACACGGTAAATGAAACCATAACAGCGCTCAGGCTGAATACAGCTTCTAAGGGACTAAATAAGGCTAAGCACACCACCCCCATCAGCCCCACTCCAATCCCAATAACGCCACCCGTTGCCGCTAGAATGACGGCTTCAATGGTGAACTGGGCGAGAATATCTCCTCCAGTTGCCCCAATCGCCTTACGGAGGCCAATCTCCCCCGTGCGTTCTGTTACTGACACCAACATTATGTTCATAATGCCAATGCCCCCTACCAACAGCGAAATTCCGGCAGTAAACCCCAGTACCAGCACCAGAATATCCGTGATGCTACCAGCGGTTTCCATCAATTCCTGCTGACTTTGCACCGAAAAATCGTCTTCTCCCTGCAAAATGTTGTGGCGCAGACGCAACAGATTTCTGATTTGATACATGGCTGCATTGGTCACATCCGAACCTTTTAGAGATACTGAAATGATCTGCACGGTGGGGCTGATCTTGCCGGTCTCTTGACCCGTTAATTGACTGACCATAACGCTAATCGGAATATAGACCAGTTCATCCTGATTTTGGCCAAATGAGGAACCGCGCTCTGTCACAACGCCGCTGACGGTAAAGCTCAAATTATTAATACGAATTTTTCGGCCCACTGGATCTTGATTGCCAAACAAAGTAAGAGCAATTTCACTTCCCAAAACAGCTACCCGCGCATTGGTTTGCAGATCAATTACATTTAAGAACTGTCCTTGAGCCATCTGAATATCCCGCACCACTGGGTAGTCTGATGTGGTGCCTGTAATATTGGCCTGGGTCTCGGCGGTTCCCTGGGTAATGCGTAGCCGAGTATTCTTCTGAGGGGCTACAGCACCAACGGCCATCACTTCTTGAAGTATAGCCTCAGCATCTGCCAAAGTGAGAGTATCTGCCTGGGCCGTCCCAGCCAGTGGCCCCCGCTGAGCATCACCGGGAGCAATAAACAACAGGTTGGTGCCCAAGGATTCAAACTGTGCTGTGACAAATCCTTGAGCCGCTTCCCCTGCCGCCACCATGGCAATGACAGATGCGTTGCCGATGATAATACCGAGCATGGTAAGACCACTTTGTAGTTTGTTGGCTGCCAGGGTTTTAAAGGCCATTGAGGCATTTTCAAAAATGTTAAATCCCATTGGTTAAAAGTGTGTCAGGGTGAATTGAATTGGTTACCAAAAAGCTAGATAGCCTATGTTTTTAGAATTTTGTCGCAGCGCGCAAAATTCTAAACTGCCTCACCGAGCACCCCCACGGCTTCATAGGGATATCCTTGATGTTTTCCCGTAGGGTTCTAGGGCGGACGGAACCGCCCTAGTCAGGGGGTGTGGGGAACTCGAAGGGACCCCACGCAACCGGTTTTGCCATTTGTCAACAGATGTCGTTATTTGCACAATCTTTAGTTAAGGCAAAGGAAAACCAGACTCACCAGAACGTTCCTCCGGTGGCAGTTCCAAAAAGATTCGCTCCCCCGCCTCTAGTCCCTGGACAATTTGAGTTCTTCCTGTCTGGGTGATGCCTACAGTAACTGGTTGAAACTCAGCATTGCCTTCACTATTTGGCATCTGAACGCCGAGCTGTCCATCTTGTGTTGCGATCGCAACCGTAGGCACCATTAGAGCATCCGTTAAAGTCTCACCGATAAAAATGGCATCTACCGTCATGCCTGACCGCAGCTGGTCGGCCCCCGTCAACAGCTCTACCACCACCTGAAATGTGGTGACATTGTTCTCAATGATGGCCTCTGGAGCAATCCGCTGCACCTGGCCCGTGTACACCTGGTTAGGAAACGCTTCTGCGACAATCTCCACCGACTGA
>JBCCJR010000263.1:0-7673 GCA_039045805.1 Cyanobacteria bacterium P01_C01_bin.118 | reverse complement strand
CTTTTGGGCGCTTTGAAAAACATCGCGGGCTGATTCAATGGTTTGCTGCAGCAGGACTAGATTCTCGGCAGTATTAAATGTAGACGAGATGTTCCGCAGATCCTGAGATGCGATCGCAGCATTGCTTGCCAACAGCTCAATATTATTTACCAAGGTGCCATCTTGAATCACTGGCGATAATGTTTCCATCGCCAGTCGCAACTCTCCTGTACTGGCTCGAATATTGTCCAGGGTGACCGCAATATCGCCCTGGTTAGACGTCAGCAACTGATTCACCTGAGCCAGAGTGACATCAAGCTGACCAGCGGTGCGAGCTGTAGTGGCTTCCAGCTGTTCAGCCGCCCCAGATACAGAGGCTAACGTTTGACGTGTAGATGCCGACAGGGGCGTAATTTCATTACGCAGATCCTGGGCCATCAGCGTCACTTCACCAGTCAAACCCACCACATTATTTGAAATGTCCCGAGTATTAGCCAAAATCTCCCGGAGGTCTTCTAAGGTTTGTGGATCGGCCAGGGCTTCAGAGAGGGCTGCAGAAATTTGCTGAGACGACTCTAAGAGATCCTCATAATTGACGCCAACCAAACCAGGAACTCGGTCACCGTTGCATAAAATCAGGTCACTGTCACAGTTCTTGGCGATGGGGCTGGGTATGGAGTCGTTGCTGACGTTGACATTGGCGGGCGGCTGGATGGATATGGTGGTTTCGCCAATCAAACCGGACTGACTGGTTTTAATCACCGACTCTGCCGGAATCCGCAGCTGTCCTTTATTAATTTCGATTTCCACCACCACCGTGTTGGAGCTAGGGGAGATCCGGTTAATTTGCCCGACCGGAACACCGCGATAGCTGACGGCGGACCCTTCTTGAATACCGCTAGCGCTTTCAAAATCTACTAAAAGCCGATAGCTGCGCTGGCCGTAGCTTACTCCCCGCAGCCACATGACCAGGCCTCCAAATAGGGCAGCACCTGCCAGGATAAGCAGCCCCACAGAGCCTTCACGAATGGTTCTTGCACGCATGATTTCCTATGGATTAACGGGTGTACAGCCAGTCGAAATGCCCTGGGAGCAATTATATAACTTATGTCAGGTTAGTTAAGGGCGTTTGCATTCAAATAGCAGCCCCACGACAGCTACCTAAGACAAACGGGAAGTCCGCATCAGTTGGCAACTCGAATGGGGCCGTCAATGGTGGCACTAAAAAACTGTCTTACATAGGGATTGGGGGTGTGGTCGATTTGTTCCACCGGACCCATCCATTGCACATTTCCCTGGTGCAGCATGACCACACGGTCGGCAGTGCGACGAATCGTACTGTCCTGGTGGGTAACGATTAAATAGGTGCTACAGCCGCGATTGCTGTGAATATCACGGATCAAATCTTCGATCACGGTGGAGGCAATGGGATCTAATCCGGCGGTGGGCTCGTCATAGAGCAAGACCGTAGGTTTGTCCTCGGCCTCCCGAGGATTAGCAATTACGGCACGGGCAAAACTCACCCGTTTGCGCATTCCTCCTGAGAGTTCGGCAGGGTAGCGATCGCAAATATTTGGCAACCCTACCATGGCGAGGGCCTCCTTGGTCAGATCGCTAATCTCCCATTCCGACAAATTAGAATTTTGATACAGCGAAAATCCAACGTTTTCCTGCACCGTCAATGAATCAAACAATGCCGCCTGTTGAAATACCATGCCAATATTGACCGGGTCAGCAGCATCTTCGATCAAGCCTCGACGCTGTTGACCAGCAATAAAAATATCTCCTTGGTCAGCGGCCAGCAGCCCTGCAATAATGCGCAAAATGGTGGACTTGCCGGTGCCTGAGGGGCCAATCAAAGCAACGGCTTCGCCAGGTTTGACGGTGAGATCGACATTGTTTAGGACCTGGTTGCTGCCAAATCGTTTAGAAATTCCCTTGAGTTCAACAATTGGGGTATCGCCTGCGCAAGGTGAGGGAGAAACAATTTTGGTGGGGTCTGGAACAGACATGATGACAGTGCTATAACTCGCTAACGAGCTGGGGACAGCTTATGACAAGATAACCCATGGGCGCGAGAGATTAACTATGCTCTTATGGATTGGCTCAATCAAAAAGTTTTTGAAACGCAATATCCGATTTGTTTGGCAAGAAACAAAGGATTTGACACCGGTTCATAACCGTTGGGTGCGCTGGTTACTGCCAGGGCTGCTGGTCAAACGCTGGCTATTTTTGAGCACCATCGGGGTGCTTACAGTTGGGCTAGGGGCCATGATTTGGCTAAAGCTAACGCCCGTGTTTTTTACCGTCCGATTTGTTTCGACGGTGTTGCGCACCATTACTCAGCTGATTCCTAACTATATCAGCGGTCCCCTGGCGATTTTATCTGGCCTTTTGCTAATTGTCTGGGGGCAAAGTCGCACCCTGGGGGCGATTACGGAAGTGCTGCTGCCCAGCAGTCAGGAAAGTAGTTTGTGGGATGCCATCGCCACCCATCGCAAACTTAACCGTGGCCCCCGCATCGTGGTGGTGGGTGGGGGCACCGGTCTATCCACCATGCTCCGTGGCTTAAAACGCTACAGCGCCAATATCACGGCCATTGTTACGGTGGCTGATGACGGTGGGTCTTCAGGGCGTCTGCGGCGAGAAATGGGAGGGTTACCCCCAGGGGACATTCGCAACTGTCTAGCGGCCCTGGCAGATCAAGAAAAACTGGTCACCGAGCTGTTTCAATATCGCTTTAGCAGCGGCAGTGGCCTCAGCGGCCACAGTTTTGGCAATCTATTTCTGGCGGCCATGAATGAAGTGACGGGAGACTGGGAAAAAGCGATTGCTGCTAGCTCCCAGGTCCTAGCGGTGCGAGGAGAAGTGCTACCGTCTACCCTCAGCGATGTGAAACTGTGGGCCGAACTTAGCGACGGTCGCCGGATTGAAGGGGAATCAAACATTACCAAGGCCCGGGGCCGCATTGTTAACATTGGCTGTACGCCAGCGGCCCCACCGGCTTTACCTAAGGCTCTAAACGCCATTAAAGAAGCTGACTACATCATTATGGGGCCGGGCAGTTTATACACCAGCATTGTGCCAAATTTGTTGGTACCCGATATTGCCGATGCGATCGCATCGGCCCAGGTCCCTCGCATCTATGTGTGTAACATTATGACTGAGCCTGGAGAAACCGATGACTATAGCGTCTCTGAACACATTCGAGCGATCGATCGAGCCTGTGGTCGGCGTCTATTTGATGCCGTACTCGTACAAAAACGATCTCCTTCGGCGGCGGCACTAGACCGCTATCGCAAAGAAGGGGCAGAACGTGTGGTGTTTGATCGCGATGCTGTGATTTCGTCAGGCCGCCGCATTGTCATTGCCAATGTTATGAACGAAACTGCAGCAGGGGCAATCCGCCACGACTCCCCTCGACTGGCCAAAGTATTAATGCGGTGGTACGCCAGGGTTTATTAGTACGGTCTGCTATCCCTTGGCAAAAAAGCGTCGTGACACCCAGCTAATAATGCCGCTACCGATGGCACCTGCCATCAAAATACTGATGGCGGGCATAAATAGGGGGTCCCATAGGCTATACCAAAGGTCAAACCCCAGGTCCACCTGAGTTGCCTGTCCTACCACTGCCACCACAAACCAAACAAAGCTAATCAGAACAAAAAAAAGGTTAATCGTTAATGCTGTGTTCAGCCAGCTAACTAAACGGTCTTTCATATAAACAACGGACATTGGACATAGGAGACGCGTTTTTAGATCACAGTGAGGCCAAAAACGTTCCTTACTTTAAGAGTCTAATTTATTCTGACAGGCGACTCGTTAAATTCCAGCAATGTAGTTGTTTAAAGCGATCTTTAACTTAAGTAACAATCCCTAATGTCAGTATTCAAGCCAGTATCGTAAATATTTCGCATTATTTAAATCGCAAAATCAGATTTCCTGAAGCCTATCAGAAGCCTATTTAAAGGCTATTTAACAAGTTATTAAATGCCTAATTTATTAGAGCTATAAATAAGGGCTGGCAACTATTACAAGCTAAAAAATATGGCCACCCTATACAGGCCAGCCATACTGTAGAAGTTGAGTTTTACCGATTGCTAATACTTGAGGGGTGAGGGGTGAAACCCTTACACTGCATCCATATCCAATCCCTGAGATGCTTGCAAATTATCGGGATCTACATAGTGGCAAACAGACTCATCAATACAGATTAAGGCCCAGCCAGACTTTTCAATTGACATCAGTTCGTAGGGACCATCCTGAACGAAAAAACCCTTATGGTTTCTAGTATCAGGTTTAACTTCTACAGCACGCTTATCCATCTTTAAAGAGCTCCTTACAACGGGGCGAGTTCCAACAAAAAAGAATTACTTATCGGAATCTTTTCTTAAGCTTATCAGTTCCTTTTTATTTCAAGCGTTAAGTTATCTGACCAAGGAAAATAGCTCAAAAAAAGCGGGGATCATTGCCCCACAACCCTTACAAAAAGCTAAGGTAAGCGCTTTAACGAATAATCAAAACAGACCACAGTTCCTTCAAATAAGTCGAGAAAACCACAAAAATTAATCAATTTTTGTAAATCAACTTGGTGGCAGTCATTAATAATTGTCTGTGGCTGAAAGCCTTGTTTATCAATGACTTTTAGCTTTCAAAAATCCATTTTTCTACCCGTTTAAGGCTGTTCCAATCGGGTTTTCTAGTTAATCCTTCTTTAAAATTCTGCCGAATATCATCCTGCACCTCTTCCACCGACATGACTAACTGGGTGGCTAGCTCTATATGCTCACGGACGCCTTTGCGATCACTATCTAAAATTGCGATCGCAATATTAATGTGGGCTTGCGGATCCTGGGGGGTTATCTTAATTGCCTTTTGAGCCGCCTTATAAGCAGCGTTTGGTTTATCCGCCAGCAAATAAAGCCAGGACAAACAAGTATAAAGGGCACTATTTTTAGGTGCCTGCTGACTCAAATCCTTAAAAGTGGGGATCAGAGTCTCGACGCTCTCACCATCCTGGTAACGTTTCAGCGCGTCTTCAAACAGTTCGTCAATAGTTTTGGCCATAGGAACCCAATGGGAAGGTCATCGTTGTCAAAAAACCTCCCCATTCTAAACCGTGTCTACGCCCAGAACGATGATTTTGCATAGAAGCCCCCATCAGTTTGAACTTGGACGCAGTCTAGGCCGTCTTAAGCACTAAAGGATTTCCCACAGCCGCAGGTTTGATCGGCATTGGGATTAGTAAACTGAAAGCCGCCACCGATCAGGGCATCGCTATAGTCCAGCATCAGCCCATAAAGATAAAGCATGCTTTTTTTGTCACAAATAACCTTGAACCCTTCATAATCGAACACTTCGTCATGCTCGCTAATATTGTCAAGGGTTTCAAAATCCATCATGTAAGACATGCCTGAGCAGCCGCCTTGACGTACCCCCACCCGTAAGCACAGGTCATTTCCCTGCTTTTCCTTGAGGGCCAGTACGTGCTTTAAGGCCGCTTCAGACATCATGATTCCCCGTTGCGGTTGGGTTGCTTGGGTCATGGGTATAGGTGATTGAAGTTCCAAATAGTCTTAGTCTAGTGTAGCTCAGGCATTGATAGAGCGCGTTTTTAGCTTTAATGATTGTTATTGACTACTGCTAAGGTAAAACCAGCAGGTTCGCCTAAGGCTAATGGCCATCAACACCATCAACAATAGTTGAACAAATCTATCGGGTCATAGCCAACGGTTTCATTCTTTTCCACAATAGAGGCTGTCCATAAAATCAACTACTAGCCCGGTGGGCAAAATTTCCATGGTTTGTCAGCTTGATCTCCCCTAGATACTCTTGATCTATGCCTCCATTGAGTCCGTTTACCCGTCGTCGTATTCAAAAATTGCCCCAAACAAACAGTGTTTGGGAGGGTGGGCGCTGTTCCATACCTGACTCAGACGAGGATGAACGGGACTGTATTTTGTGGATTGATGGTAATCAGGGGTATGTCCGCAGCGTCGATATGGTGTCTGCAGACAGCGGTTATGAAGCCGTTGCTCGGAGTTTGCTACAGGCAATCGAGCATCCCCAAGGCCCTGCTGAACCCGGCCGTCCCTATCGTGTTGTAGTCAATGATCGAGAACTACAGTTCTTTTTGCGAGGGGTGTTGCAGGATCTGGGCATTGATGTGGTGTATGGAGCTAAATTGCCCTGGGTAGATGAGATTTTTGATCATTTGCTATGCCAAATGAATGCCCCCTCCTCCTCTTCCTCCGCGTCAGCCCACTACGAGAAACTATGCGAAAAGGCACTGGGTCTCTGGCATCAGGCCCCATGGTATCGTCTGAGTGAACAAGAATTATTGGCCATTCAACTCAACCGATGGGATACGGATACTCTCTACGTATCGATCTTGGGGATGGCTGACGTGGATTACGGACTGTTGTTTTATCGCAGTCTGGAATCCCTGTTGCAATTTCGAGAACGCGTCTTGCACTGCGATATGGTGTCGCCCCAAGAACTCCAGCAGGTGTTTCTCACCCAAGATTGTTTTTTCTTAAACTACGCTGTTAAGTCGCCTCGTCAAGCCGAACCCGATGATTATGAGTTTGGCAGCATCCACCCTCTCGAAGGGATGCGCCACGAACTTGATGACGCTGAAGCCGCCACACTGGTTGTTACCTTAGATGCCCTACAGCGCTTTTTTCGAAATGCCCCCGAATCGCTCAATGTGCTGGAGCCCCTGGAAAAGACTTTACGGGTGCCCAATCCCATGGAAGGGCAAAGTCCAAAACAGTGCACGGTAAAAGTGATGGCACTGCCAGAAATTTCTACTCAGCTGATGGCAGAGACTGAAGAGATGTTTAAAATAGAGGAAACTCTGACGCATCCTCCCGTTCTCCATGATGATTTGGTGCCTGATGGGGCGCTGATTTTGCTGACTAAGCTATCCCCAGAACGCCTACAAAAGTTACGTACTACTAAAACTCACTATCAACCCCTAACCAACCGAAAAGCAGCCTCTACAAAAGCTTCCTGGCCCGTCGTCATTATCCAAACATCGCGTCCTAAGGCCAATACTTTGGTCAAGCGCATTAAGGCTTTAGGGGGAATTCAGGCGATGTGCTTTAATCCTGGCCACGACCCTTTTAAACAACTCACATTTCAGCTAGGTATTTGGCAAACGGGCGATAGTAGTTTGCATTTGTTCCATGAATATGATGTTGATGATTATCGTCACCGTCAGGCCCTGGACAAATGGTACAACCAGCAAACTAAGAGCCGCGGCTGCTGTGGCATCATGATCGCCGCTGGCGTGACCGGTCAAAATCGCGGTAATCCACAAACAAAAGACATTGTGGCGTTTTTAGAAGTAGTTTTTTGTAGTCCAGAGTCCCTTGATCTGGAGCCATTAGTGCTGAGTTACGCCATTGAGTAAGGGCTTGTTAAAAATTAAAATCATGGCCTTGTTCATCAAAATCCTAGCTTAACAAGCCTTTCAGGTTTTCCCCATGAAGTAGTTTCTTAACGGCTCCTAAGAACTGAAATTTACTTTCTGAGTTCTTTAAAGATTGTGGCAACAGTCGAGTAGGGGGAAAATTTATATTGCTCTCAATAGCACTTTATATCTGCCCATAGCAAAAAGGTATTCGCTTTAAATTATCTTTGCTGATGATGTCAAAGGACAGGTTTTAACTTTTTTGAATAAAGCTTTT
>JBCCJR010000262.1:0-7675 GCA_039045805.1 Cyanobacteria bacterium P01_C01_bin.118 | reverse complement strand
CTATTGAGCGAACGCTATTAAACCGTTAGGGTGTATAGGGCATACCGGCTTACGACAAAGCAAATCTAGAATAATGCGATATCTGATCACCAGCGCACTTCCCTATATCAATGGAATTAAGCACTTAGGCAACCTGGTGGGATCGATGCTGCCCGCCGATGTGTATGCCCGCTTCCTCCGTCAGGAAGGCGAAGAGGTACTCTACATATGCGCCACCGACGAGCATGGTACCCCAGCTGAGATAGCCGCCCTTGAAGCAGAGCTGGATGTAGCCGAGTTTTGCACCCGCCAGTATCAAAAACAAAAGGATATCTACGAACAGTTTGGTCTGTCCTTTGACTACTTTGGCCGCACATCAGCCCCAGAAAATCACGAGCTCACCCAGCACTTTTACCATCAGCTAGCGGAGCAAGAGTTTATTGAAGAGCGGGAAATTAGTCAAATCTATTCCTTGGATGACGAACGTTTTTTGCCCGACCGCTATGTTACCGGCACCTGTCCCCACTGCGGTTATGAAAAAGCACGGGGAGATCAGTGCGAAAATTGCACCAAGGTGCTCACCCCCACAGAGCTAATTGATCCCCGCTCTACCATTTCTGGTAGCACTAATTTAGAAGTCCGCAATTCTAAGCATTTATTTTTATTGTTGGATAAGCTAAGCGATGAAGTCCGTGCTTGGGTTGAGGAACAAACACAGTGGCCTAAGCTGACCACCTCTATCGCATTTAAGTGGCTAGATGAAGGTTTACAAAGTCGAGGCATTACCCGCGATCTGAGCTGGGGGGTGCCTGTGCCAGCTGAGGGCTTTGATGGCAAGGTGTTTTATGTGTGGTTTGATGCCCCGATTGGCTATGTATCCGCCACAAAAGCTTGGGGTAATGCCACCGGCAATGATTGGGAGAGCTGGTGGAAAGGGGGGGACGATGTGCACTACACCCAGTTTATGGCCAAAGACAATCTGCCATTTCACACCATCATGTGGCCCGCCACCATTCTGGGCAGCCGCGAACCCTGGAAAATGGCTAACTATATTAAGGGCTTTAACTGGCTCAACTATTACGGTGGCAAATTTTCCACCAGCTCAAAGCGGGGTGTCTTTCTAGACCAGGCCTTGGATATCGCTCCGGCTGACTACTGGCGCTACATGCTGATGGCCAGTGCCCCAGAATCCTCTGATTCCGCCTTTACCTGGGAGCAGTTTCAAAACCGGGTGAATAAAGAATTAGCAGACAATCTCGGTAACTTTGTAAACCGGATTTTAAAATTTACCGCATCCAAATTTAGTAAAGAGGTCCCAGATGGGGGCACTCCGGGTGATGCGGAAGCAGAGCTAGAGTCTACTTGTAAAGAATTGGTAGAAAAACTGCGCGGCCACCTGCGTAAGCAAGAATTCCGACGGGCCACAGAAACCTTAAATGCGCTGTGGACAGCGGGCAATCAATATATTGATGTGCGAGCCCCCTGGGCACTGTTTAAGACGAACAAAGATGAAGCCGCTGTGGTGATTCGCACCTGCATTAACTTAATTCGGCTGTATGCGATCGCAAGCGCCCCCTTTATCCCCCATACCGCCACTGCCCTTTACGATGCCCTGCAGCTCACCGAAGACGAACGCCATTGCACTATGGCAGCAGCAACGGACCTGACCATTCTGACAGCGGGTCGTCCCTTTGATGTGCCTGCACCGCTATTCCAGAAGTTGGATGACGATCGAGTGGCGGAGTTAAAGGCCCAATATGGTGGTGAATAAGACGTGTAGTGAATCTTTCTCCATACCTGAAACGTTTGCGTTATGGGGTTAACGCCAGGTGTCAACAAATCCGAACCCCACATCTTCTTTGATAGCAGCCTCCAGGAGGCAAAATAATTTAATCAATCACTTTTAAGAAACCTGAGTTAGCCATGCGTTTTTCCCTAAAAACCTCTCCCCAAAATCCCCTAAAAACCTTAGTTGCCCCGATGTTGCTATCAGTCACCCTGCTTGGCTGTGGCAATGGCTCCGATGTCGCTCGGGATGAATACGGCGATCCCATTGAAACCGATGCCCCCTTTGTGGCCGTTACTCAAATCGTTGAGCACCCAGCGCTGGATGCAGTGCGGGATGGACTCCAGGACAAACTAAAGGAAGAAGGCTACGACGAAGCCGATAATTCTCTCAAGTGGGTGTGGGAAAGTGCCCAGGGACAAGCCGCCACCGCCACCCAGATTGCCCAAAAGTTTGTGGGTGACAATCCCGATTTGATTGTGGCCATTGCCACTCCATCTGCCCAGGCCGTGGTCGGCAAAGCAGATACTATCCCTGTAGTATTTTCAGCCGTAACGGACCCCGTCGAAGCTGAACTGGTCAGCAATCTGGCATCCCCCGGTGGCACAGTCACTGGTGTCAGTGACCTCTCCCCCATCAATGAGCATCTGGGGCTGATTTCTCAGATTGTGCCAAATGCAGAAACCATCGGTGTGATTTACAACGCTGGAGAATCCAACTCCGTTAGCTTGGTGAAACTGATTTACACCGAAGCTGAGAAACGGGGACTGTTGGTTGAAGATGCGACGGTGTCCACCTCTGCTGAAGTCACCACAGCGGCAGAAAGTCTAGTGGGTAAAGTCGATGCTATCTATGTACCGACTGATAATACGGTGGTCTCAGCTCTGGAATCGGTGATTAAGGTGGGAGATGACAACGATATTCCTATCTTTGCCGGGGATACGGATTCGGTGGAGCGGGGCGCGATCGCAACCGCCAGCTTTGACTATTACGAAGTGGGTCGTCAAACCGGCGATATGGTGGCCCGTATCCTTGACGGTGAAAATCCTGGCGATATCCCCGTAGAACTGGCCAAAACCGTTGACCTGGCCATCAATCTCAAGGCCGCTGAAACTATGGGAGTTAAGGTTCCCGACACCATTAAAAACAGTGCCGACCAGGTATTTGAATAAACCGCAATTATCCTTTGTAGGGGCGTTACGTGCCCCTACAAAGGATGGCAGCTAACCAACTGGTTTATTCCCTGCAATTCCTAATAAAATTCCTAAAACCGTTTCAACCGGCGGTACTGCATAATCGGCTAAATCAATCTCTACCGTTTGACCCGATAATCGCAAAAACCGCCACAGGCTACCTGTGGTTACAGCACCATATATCGCTGGAATGGGGCGATCATTTTCCTGATTAAATCGTTGAGCGGCTACCAATTCTGCAATGCACTGTCCCAATCCAGGATTCAAATCTTCTTTTTTAGCTTCCACAATCATGACTGCAGGAGCTTCTATTAATAGCTGCTCCTGAGATTGACTAATCAAAAAGTCACAAATGCCATTGAGGCCAATGGATGCGTCCACCGTAAAGTCTGTCCCAGAAAACAAGCTAACCTGACGCTGTAACCGTTCCCGCACTTCCACCAAGATAGGACTAATCAATAGCTCAGATCTAGCTTTTTCGGTACCTACCGCAATGGCCATGGATAAGTTTCGCTCCAATGTTTGGGCAAGGTAATCACTGGGTTGAATTGGAGAAAAATCAGTCAAAAACGCCCCAGTCTCAATCAGCTTGAGAGAAAAATCATCCTTAACCTTACGTAGGGTGAAATCGCTATAAGCCATAAACTTAGAAATGCAGACATAAATATTGTAAGTGGGCCTAGTGTTCTTGCTTTTGTATGGAAAGCTGACTTGCTAAATGCTCCTGTAAGGTTTTCAATTCAGTAATTTTTAGACAGCCGACTCTGCAATGGAGCGTAGTCTAGGAAAAAACAGGTTAGCTATAATGGCTGCAATCTGGGCAATCAACTTAACTGTCACAAACTATGCAAATTGCCTTTCCCCCTGAAGTCCAAGCCTTTGTACAACGTCAGCTAAATAGCGGTAAATATAGCAACCTAATGGATTTGCTTTTGGCTGCAGTTAAGCTATTACAACAACAAGAGGATATTTATCAAGGGCGTTTACTAGAACTGCAGCAGGATGCTCTGGTGGGCTTCGAAGCCGCCCAAAAAGGACAGATCGTTGACGGTCCAACAGCCATGGAGCAAATCCGCACTAATTTGCGTGAGCGCTATGGTAATAGTTCAGAGGCATGACACCGCAATTTCGCCTGACTGAACCTGCGGTCAAAGATATTGAGCAAATTGCAGATTACATCGCACAGCAGGCTGGACTGGCACAAGCTGAAAGCTTTCTAGCAAAGCTGGATGATAAGTTTGCCAAAATTGTTCAATTTCCCAAACTGGGTCGACAAAGAAACGAAATTTTGCCAAGTTTACGAAGCCTTGGGCTGGAAAGTTATCTAATTTTGTATATGCCAGCGGGGCAAAACGTTGATATCTTGCGTGTAGTAAGTGGCTATCGTGACCTATCTGCACTGTTTGACGATTAAACAGCTGAGGTCATTCCCCAGAAAATGTACCTGGAAGAAATAGCATCAGTACATTTCAAGTTCTCATATGTCCCTTATTGCATTCCTTGGAGCGATTGAAACTGGTTTACTCTATGGCTTTCTGAGCCTGGGGGTGTACCTTTCCTTTCGAGTGCTTAAATTTCCCGACCTGACCGTAGATGGCAGCTTTCCCCTGGGGGCGGCAGTGGTTGCCACCCTGATTACTCGGGGGGTAAATCCCTGGATAGCCACCGGAGTTGCCATGATAGCGGGAGCGTTAGCCGGACTCTGCACCGCTATCCTCAGCGTGCGGTTTAATATCCTCAATTTGCTGGCCAGTATTCTCACCATGATTGCGCTGTACTCCATTAATTTGCGCATCATGGGTCGCCCTAACGTGCCCCTACTCAATCAGCCCACCCTATTTGACGGGTTAGAAACCGTTGTCCCCATCTGGGTCATTCTGCTGGTGGGACTGGGCTTAACCAAACTGGCTCTGGATTACTTTCTCACCTCAGATCTGGGGCTGGCCATGCGGGCAACGGGCATCAATCCAGTTATGGCCGGTGCCCAAGGCATTTATACAAATCGACTCATATTACTGGGAATGGCTCTGAGCAATGCTCTGGCATCACTGTCAGGAGCGCTCTTTGCCCAGGTAAATGGGTTTGCCGATGTGGCCTTGGGGGTAGGTACAGTTGTCGTGGGCCTAGCCACCGTTATTTTAGGTGAGGCGATTTTTCCTAGCCGCACCGTGCGTTGGGCCACCCTGGCAGTGATTGCAGGCTGTCTACTCTATCGGCTAGCGATTGCCCTGGCTCTCAATGCCGATTTTCTTGGCTTGCGAGCCCAGGATTTGAACCTGGTAACTGCCACCATTGTCATTCTGGCATTGGTATTGCCCCAGGTGAATCTATTGGCAAAATCTAAACGCTGACCTGGGACGGATGTCCCTAAGCAACCATTGCCGGTGGGCCGTGCCCACCCTACCTCCACCATGATTTCTCTCTCCGATGTCCATGTCACGTTTAACCTCGGCACTCCCCTGGCAAAACCTGCACTGCTGGGGATAAATCTGGATATTACCGCCGGGGAGTTTATTACGGTGATTGGTAGTAACGGGGCTGGCAAATCGACGCTGCTGAATATTATTAGTGGCGATATTTTATGTGACCGGGGCCGCATCACCATTGAGACGCAGGATGTGACTCCATGGCCCACGGCGCGACGGGCGGGGTTAGTATCACGGGTTTTTCAAAATCCCCTGGCGGGCTCCTGTGCAGACCTCACCATCGAGGAAAATTTGGTCCTGGCATTTCGACGGGGGCGACCACGGGGCTTAAGTCCCGCCCTTAATAATCGATTGCGCGATCAGTTTCGAGAACGACTGGCCAGATTAGAACTGGGATTGGAGGATCGGTTGCGCGATCGCATTGGTCTACTGTCTGGCGGTCAACGGCAGGCCCTCAGTCTGGTGATGGCCACCCTAGCCCCTGCCAAAATCCTTTTATTAGACGAACACACTGCCGCATTAGATCCTAAAACCGCCCAATACATCATGCAGCTCACCGAACAGCTAGTCACCGAGCATCGCTTAACCACCCTAATGGTGACCCACAGTATGCGCCAAGCCCTGGCTGTAGGCAATCGCCTACTGATGCTGCACGAAGGCCGTATCGTTTTTGATGCCACTGGCCCATCAAAAACCACCCTCACCATTAACGATTTACTCAATCGATTCACCGGAGATGCCCTAAATGAGGACAGCCTGCTGCTCGGCTAAACTAGCTATAAATATGAGAAGGTAACTTAATACCCTTTTACAAAAGAATGCCAATAGCGGCTCAACGCTACTTTTCTTGTAGAAGTCTGCACCAGATAGAAGGCTAATACGCTCCCCTCTGCACTTTCAACGCTTAACCCCATAAACGTAATTAATCAATCCTCTAGCTTTGACGGACTACTTAGACACAAACAGGCTCAAACTTGCAATCTTCACGTCTAAAAACTTAATGTTATCCGTCACAAAATATTCCTGGTTTCTAGAGGATGATTGGGGACTTAACACCGGTTTTGTCACTCTTGATGCAGCTAAACCCATGTAGATCCTTTAATCTTAATTGCAATTCGCTGGGGATGTCGATTAAGTAACACATAATTCGGATTAGAGGAAGAAAAATCTTTTCTAATAAAAGTTACATTACTTAAAATTATGATAAGCTTGGTTTATAAGAAAGCAGCATCACTACCTTCCCGATTAATCCACATAAGTTATTGCTGATGTCCGTTTGGCGGTACCGGTAGCCTTTATTCTGTCCGAGCGCATACATGCATATGTTTGTCTACGTTGAGAAACATCTAGATGACAAAAGTCGACAGATTTACCAAAGGTTTATGGATTTATCTTTTCCCATTTGTACTCGTTATCTCTACATTCGCTGATTGTGTCTTTCCCCTTACTTAGTGAGGGGCTCTTTACGACTCCTCTGTAGTTTTGCGCTCTGTCATATTTATGAAAGCTCCTCAAACGTCCAGCGACTTAGTTCGCACTTACCTTAAAGAAATCGGGCGAGTTCCCCTTCTAACCCATGAGCAAGAGGTTGTTTACGGCAAGCAGGTGCAAAAATCTGTTGCCTTACAGGCTCGTCGCACCGAACTGTGTGAGAGTTTAGATCGTGAGCCCAGCAAACAGGAATGGGCGGAGGCAGTTGAACTCACCATAGCCGATTTAACTCAAGCCATCGAAGTTGGCGAGCTTGCTAAGCGCCGTATGGTAGAAGCTAATTTGCGTCTGGTTGTTTCAGTAGCTAAGAAATATATCAAGCGCAATGTTGATTTATTGGATCTGATTCAGGAAGGCACCATTGGCATGCAGCGGGGTGTGGAAAAGTTTGATCCACTCAAAGGATATCGGTTCTCTACCTATGCTTACTGGTGGATTCGTCAGGCAATTACCCGTGCTATTGCAGAGAAAAGTCGTACCATTCGACTTCCCATTCACATTACTGAGAAGCTTAATAAGATTAAAAAAGCTCAGCGTCAGCTTTCTCAGAAGTTTGGTCGGGCAGCCACTGTGGCCGAACTGGCAGAAGAGGTTAAGCTAACGCCCAAACAGGTACGAGATTATTTAGAAAAGTCTCGCACCCCACTGTCCTTGGATTTAAGGATTGGAGACAATCAGGATACAAACCTGGGTGATTTATTAGAGGACCCAGGCGAATCTCCTGAAGCCTATGCTACCCAATCCCTATTGCGCAAGGATTTGGATCGGTTAATGGCTGAACTGACGCCACAGCAACAGCG
>JBCCJR010000261.1:0-7679 GCA_039045805.1 Cyanobacteria bacterium P01_C01_bin.118 | reverse complement strand
CCCGGGGCAGAGGGTTTCTTGTTTCCCACTCCTCTCCTGCCCTCCATTCACATCAACCCCCAACTCTGCCAACACAACCGCCTCTGACACGGTCCGTCGATACCCCATCCATTCCTCTGTGCGAATGCCCCACTGCCGCGAGGTATAAAGATCTTCCGGGCGATAAATCACCTCAGGCTGGCTATCTAGCAATGGGAATCGACTCTGGCCATAGTGCAGCACTACCCGACCGATGTTGAGTAGATAGCAGTAGGCAATTTCGTGGTGGCTGGGGTTGATCTGAGAACCGTCGGTGGCAATGACGGTGTGGGCTGCGGGGGCCGGTTTGATTTGAACTCGGGTATCTAGAGGCTCAATCGGTGCGGCGGCGGCAAAGCCAATGTGGGGACGATGGGTGTGCAGATGCTGGACTAATTTAGATTGCTGTAGGTGGGCCTGATGCAGGAGTTGGGTTGCGATCGCAACCCTGGTCCTGGCCGCCTCAGCCTCCTTGGACAGGTGATTGCTAATTCCCTGCATCTGCTGTGCAATTTTCGATAGATCCAGCATGGTTCCGTCTAGGCAATATCGAACCTTTGTACTACCGAGTCTAACGATAGCAGATCAATTCGATTATCTTCCTGGGCAGCTTGTCTTTCTGGTGCTAAGTTATATCCCCAGTCAGCAAGAAATAGCTCAACATGGTCCAGGTCAGGTTGTTGTTTTACCGCTTGCAGCGCTTTAATTCGGTCTTCGATAAACCAGATGGTTGGCGGTTGAGCGGCTGTAATGTGGGTGTTAGTAAGCAGACGTAAGGTCTCATATTTAGGTCGTTTGACCTCTTTACCTAAAATCTTTTCCGGCGGCATGGTTACACCGCTTTGCTTTAAAAGCTGTTGGATAAAGCGACCTTCTTTAGTACTCACAATATAGGTGGGACGTGTTTCTAAAGAAGCCTGTAGTACCGCTAGCATATTGGGATAAAACCGATGCTGCGCCAGCCAGTCATCCAAATCGGTGGCAATCCAATGGTCCCGCTCGCTATCAAGAACTTTGGCAGCCTCAGCCTGGGTCAGGTTGGTTTCTGCTAAAAACGGCAGCGCTAACTCTGGCCAGCCCGCGATAATTTCCTCATCGGTTTTGCCTGCAATCAGCGCCCGCAAAAGCATCGGCATTTCCCAGCCTGTTTCAATCACAGGACGCAGTGGATAAAACGTCTCGGCTAACCCTGCAGGAGGTTCTAGACTATCTGGCTTAAACAACTTGCCATAGGCTCGCCACGCCGTCTGAAAATACTCGATCAGCCCGTCACAAATCACCCCATCAAAGTCAAACGCCAGAATATCTGGTTGCATGGTTGAGTTTTCCGTCAGCTACCTTGCAACGATACCGGAGGAGTCGCTTGCGAAAACTATCTGTTAGCTACAATATGATGAACCCAGTGCTGGCAATTTCAACTATGACAGCGACCACATCTGTTCGGCCCTTAACTCTAGAGGAGTATCTAAGTCATACCAAAGACTTAGATACACGGTACGAGCTACTTAACGGGACTTTAGTAGAAATGCCCCCAGAATCTGATGAAAACCTCAGTATTGCGAGAGGTTTATTGTTAAAACTCATCAAATATTTCCCAGCTGAGCGGGTAAATTGGGGAACCGAAATCGAAGTCAGTGGCCAGCGGGTGAGTTGCCGCATTCCTGACTTGATAGTGCATTCGGAAGCATCAAAAGCAGCTCTTTCAGGTACCAAGCGAGCGACTATTACTCACGATATGCCACCACCGCTAATGGTTGTAGAGGTGGTCTCCCCTGGGCAAGTAAATCGAGACAGAGATTATCGCTATAAGCACACTGAATACATGGCAAGAGGCATTGCCGAATATTGGATTGTAGATCCCGAACTGCGTCAGGTAACGATTTGCTGCTGGGTCAATGGCCTCTACGAAGACACAGTTTTTGCAACGGATGAGAGACTTAAATCATCTCTAATCTCTGACTTAAACCTAAGCTCTAATCAAATCTTTGGTCTTTAAGACTGATTAACGATACTTCCCAAATGTGTCAAGATTTTCAAAATCTCCCCTAGTTCATGACGGCGAGGAAATAGGGAAAACGTCCGCGATGTATCGTACAGTGGACCATCTGGCTGAAGTAATTTTAGAAAAACAAACTCATCACCATTTGTTGCCATGCCATAGACAAGCTGTTCTGGCTGAGGGCTGGCCAGCATATAAGCTAGAAGATGAGGTAACGCGGCAGGCACTGGAATACTGGTTCGTTTGGATTCAACAACCATGATCCACAGTTGCTCTTGGACTACCAGAGTATCGATAAAACCACGAATAGTTTCATCTGGATCGTCCAATTCCAGGATAATCCCATAGGGCGATTTAAGTCGAAAGGGTGGATCTAGAAAACCGGCTAATTCCATTAGAGGAGCTAGCACAACCGTATTGATAGTCCCTTCTAACAGCAAACCCTCTGCCCGATGATAGTCGTAGCGATTCTTTAGTCGTTCTACACCGAGTCCTTGAGCGCTGCTGAGGTCAGGTAAATCCGTTAGCCATTCATTAAAAAAAGTATCACTGCTGGCTTGCTGCAAGCTAAAGCGGCTCTGCAAATCATTCAGAGTTTTAATCCGATCGATAACGCCAAGAGCAGCGGTCATAAAGCTTTCTGCTAAACAGGTTGACTTAAGTTTAGCAATTCTTTTTCTAGGGCTGATGCTGACAAACAGGGGCCTTGAGCAAACCCAAGGCCCTAGGGCGTAGAAGCACCTGATTCCAAACCCCAAATCAATGTATACCAGAGGATGCCCAGAAAAATTGTCAATTGATTAACTCTGAGCAGGTTAATATCCTTAACCGCAGCAGGATTAAGGGTTTAGAATGGATAGCGCTGGATAGGTGGGCATATGGGCGCGGTAGAATTTCTAGATGAATTTGATGTCATCGTCATTGGTGCAGGCCATGCTGGATGTGAGGCGGCCCTGGCATCGGCAAGGCTCGGTGCGCGGACGATGCTGCTTACCCTCAATCTAGATCGCATTGCCTGGCAGCCCTGTAACCCAGCGGTTGGTGGACCGGCGAAATCGCAACTGACCCATGAGGTGGACGCCCTGGGTGGGGAAATTGGCAAAATGGCCGACCGCACCTATCTACAAAAGCGGGTGCTAAATAATTCCCGTGGCCCTGCTGTGTGGGCACTGCGAGCCCAGACCGATAAGCGGGAATATGCCGCCATTATGAAAACCATCGTAGAAAACCAGGAGAATCTGGTGCTACGGGAAGGCATGGCAACAGATTTAATCCTGGGGGGCAACGATGATGTTATTGGGGTGCAAACCTACTTTGGGGTGGCCTTTCGCTGTAGGTCGGTGATTCTCACCACGGGCACATTTTTAGGCGGTGTTATTTGGGTTGGTGACAAGTCCATGGCCGCTGGTCGAGCGGGGGAGTTTGCAGCTATCGGCCTAACCGAAACCCTCAATAAGTTTGGCTTTGAAACCGGTCGATTAAAGACGGGGACTCCGGCCCGTGTGGACCGTCGCACCATCAACTTTGACGTACTAGAAAAGCAGCCCAGCGATCCCGATGTGCGTTGGTTTAGTTTTGATCCAGATGTGTGGGTAGAGCGGGAACCGATGGACTGTCATCTGACGCGCACCACTGCAGAAACCCATCGCATCATTCAGGAGAATCTCCATATGTCGCCCATTTATGGCGGCTGGGTAGATTCCAAGGGGCCTCGCTATTGCCCTAGTATCGAAGATAAGATTGTTCGTTTTGCAGATAAAGAGAGTCACCAAATCTTTTTAGAGCCGGAGGGACGTACCATTCCTGAGATTTATGTACAGGGATTCTCTACGGGACTGCCGGAAAGTATTCAGCGATCGATGCTGCGCAGTTTGCCGGGTTTAGAAAACTGCACCATGCTGCGCCCTGCCTACGCGGTGGAATACGACTATTTGCCGGCAACCCAGTGTTTTCCCACTCTGATGACAAAAAAAATTGAGGGACTGTTTTGTGCGGGGCAAATCAATGGCACCACAGGCTATGAAGAAGCCGCAGCCCAAGGCTTTGTGGCCGGGGTAAATTCTGTGCGCTATGCCCGTGGAGAAGAGATGATTGTCTTTCCCCGTGAGGGTAGCTACATTGGTACGCTGATTGATGATCTGTGTACGAAGGACTTGCGGGAGCCCTATCGGATGCTCACCTCTCGCTCGGAGTATCGTTTGATTTTGCGGTCTGACAATGCGGACCAGCGGTTGACGCCCTTGGGTCGAGAGATTGGGCTGATCGATGACCGTCGCTGGGAACTATACACTCACAAACAGGAAAACATCACAGCAGAGAAAGAACGTCTGCATAGCAATCGGGTGAAGGCTCACGAACCGGCAGGTCAGCAAATTATGGCGGATACAGGGCAGAAAATTAAGGATGCGATCGCACTCGCCGATCTCATCCGTCGTCCTAAGTTTCACTACCGGCACCTGGAACAATACGGCCTTGGCAACCCCGAACTAACCCGCGCCGAAAAAGAAGGCGCTGAAATCGATATCAAATACTCCGGCTACATCCAACGGCAGCAAAAACAAATTGACCAGGTGGCCAAGCAACAAAACCGTAAGCTGCCCCAAAACATCGACTATATGACCATCGACACACTATCCATGGAAGCCCGCGAAAAATTGATGTCGATACAGCCCTTAACCGTGGGTCAGGCTACCCGCATTGGTGGTGTAAATCCAGCAGATATCAATGCCCTGCTGGTGCATCTGGAGATCAAAGAACGGCAGAAAGAAGCACTGGCTAAAACGTAGGAATTTCCTAGAGAATGCCCGTATTTCAATAATGTTTTCCTGTAGGGGTGTTGAATGCAACACCCCTACAGGAAAACAAAAAAAGCGCTAGCCTGAGCTAGCGCTAATGCGTACCTAACAAAACTAGGAGGAAAGGGAACATGCCCCAGAAAACTAAGCAGCAGTAGAATCTACCGTTACCGTAGTGGCTGTATCGTCGGTAACCACGGTGTGAATCTCTGTTTCCTGCTCAATCAGACCGATGGGCTCAGCGTCCACTTCAGTAACCGCTTCTTCAGTCCGGCTAAACAATGTCGCCTTAATGGCATCAATGATGGCCTGCAGCTTTAGCTTAAACCGAGCAACAATATCCTGCTCATCTACAGCCGTATCCTGGGCGGCCTGTTTGGCGCTGTGATAAGCTTCCTGACCCTTTTCCTTAACTACTTCAACAGCATTACCGGCTAGGTCTTTTGCAAGGGGGCGAACGGTGCCAGCACCTTCTTTTACTTCAGTGACAGCGTCGGAGAACGCAGCCTTGAGAATATCAGCAATCTTTTGGGTACGGCGACCGCTCTCCGATTTGATGGACTGAAAGTTTTCGTTAACGGCTGTTTGGGAATTGGTATAAGTCATGATTCTGTGCCTAAATTAAATGAGTTAAACATGCAAGCGAAAAAGCTGTGATAGCCTAGCCTACGGGTGCCGCCTCTACATCAACCACCTGCTTGGCGGCGGCATCAGCGGAATTATTAGCAGCCTCTTGGTTCTTTTTCTTAGAGGCATTAACCTGCTCGAACAGGAGTTGGGACACTTCAGTGACCAGTAGAGTGGCAATAATGCCATCATCTAGCCAACCAATAATGGGAAGAACATCCGGCGAGATATCGAAAGGACTAACCAGATATAAAAGGCTACCGAGAACAACAATCCAACGATATTTAGAATTGCGAATCAGGTTGCGGTACCAGGTGCGTAGGCTTTCGATAATTGTTTGCTGTGCAGGTGTCTTCATGGGATGGCTCTCTTGCTCGACAAATTCATAATCGCAAAGAGAGAGAATCAGCGCAGGTGGTGAATGCCCCCATGGGATGGGGTAAAATTACACCGACAATACCGTATACGGTTTTCCACTTGCATGGCTGAATCTACCATTTCTAAAGTATTTTGGAAGTTTATTGCGATCGCACTTTTGTCTGTTTTAATACTGATTGTGCCAGTGGTAAAAGTGTCTTTTTCGTTTTCTTGGTCTATGCCCATGGCAAATGCTGCTCCCCAAGACAATTTTCGACGTCCTGAGATTAAGGGCGATAAGGCGTTAATGGAGGCCTATCGCAATGGTGAGTCTGATCTAATTGTGACGGGAGTGGGTCGGGTGGAGAAGCTGCTGCCTGACGATTTAAAGGGCTCCAAACATCAGAAGTTTATTCTGCGATTAGCATCCGGCCAGTCAATATTGGTCAGCCATAATATTGATAGCGATGTTTCTCCCCGCATTGCTAATTTGCGAGAAGGTGATGAAGTGAAGTTTAAAGGGGAATACGAATGGAACGAGCGGGGCGGGGTGCTGCACTGGACCCACGATGATCCCAAAGATTGGCATGCAGATGGCTGGATAGAGCACAACGGCGTGCGCTATGAGTGAGCGATATTGGGCATTAGAAATCAGAGGCAGCCGACAAACACGAATTTGATTAGACTTGACCGATTCAAATATGCTGATCCAGCATAATCTGATTGTCATCAGGATCGACGAGAACGCAATGGGCGGGGCCAGAAGTTGTTTCAGCTGATTCGCCGAGATCATGATGCTCTTTCGTTCATAGCGATGGGCAATGAGTTCAAAGAGAACCGAGGTTTCCACATCAGACTTTTTGACATAGCCAAGCTCATCAATGATGAGGAGATCGTAGCGGTCGAATTTGGTTAAATCGCATAAACGACAATCGGTCATTCACCTGATATTCCAGCTCATCATCACCAATATTGTAAAGCTGTTGCAATATCAACAGCTTAAACATCACAATCACATCGATTGCATGACGACCGGCGTTACTCTTGCGAGGCTTGACATACACGCGTTCTAAAATGGACCGAAACTCATCCCACGGAATCATCTCATCCAAGCAGACCAACAGATCTTTTTTGGCCTCCAGTTTTTGATGACGGGTCTCAAAATCCCAAAATTCTTGTTGTCCCATGAGATAACGTTCTGCCAACCCTAATTCTTGACTATGATCTCATATTGAGACCCGATTTTTGAATTAATCGAGGTGCCCTTGTGTTCAAAAACAATATATTTGAAAACGTCAGTATCGATAAAAACAGTGGCGGTACTAGCATTATTGGTAATACTGGTGCAGTTCTGATCTGCACAGACAACAATCCAGCCCCTACTGGATCAGGGAATACTATCACTGAACTTGCTGACAAGCAGTGTGCCAAGTTTAAGAACAGTTCTGGGAGCCCATCACTCCAAGATGTCCCTGGCAATATCATTGAACTGCCATAAGCACTCGGATCGTTTGAATAGCGACCTGATTAACATCTTTTGATGGTAATCTGTTACAGGTAATAGCATTTAACAGAAAACATTTTCTTTGATTTTCTTAAGCAAGGTATTTCCGAAATACGGGGATACCTTGCTTGGTATTTGTGTCGTGTGTTTGCCTTATCTGAATCATAGACTAAATCTCCTACAAACGCTAGAACTTGAGAACTAGGAATATGGGGAAGGTGGGCAGTGCTCACCAAAAAAGTTAGTGTCACGAGGTTTTCGCCATTGCCTAGTGTCGGCTGAAATAGTTCAAAGTAGGGACTTACAGCCATTAAGGGTGCCTACGTATGACGATCCAAGACCGGGAAGCGCAAATCCTACGAGTCAAAGCAAGCAGTTT
>JBCCJR010000260.1:0-7686 GCA_039045805.1 Cyanobacteria bacterium P01_C01_bin.118 | reverse complement strand
TCGATTTACGACGCACTGCCGTTGTCTACAACCTCCATGTACTGGCGCGGATGATGTCGCCAACAAGGGCCAAAACAGCTTGAATCAGAAACTAACACAATAGACTTTTTGTCAATGTTTAATTCTGGACCGGCGCTCTAGGGCAAGGCGCAAAACTTTCTCACCCGGTCAAATTCTGGATCTTGCCAGGAATAGGCAAAGTGACTCACCGACTGAATATTGGGAGCTGCGCGCTGTAGAGCTGCCATCTGCGCTTCAAGGGATGGCCGATTGCTAATGGATTTTCCCCACACACCTGCCAGGGCAGGCCGAACGTTGCGGGCATTGTTCTGACGCAGCACCATCCGTACATCTTGCACAATACAGCTGGTATTACCACAAATGCTGTAAGCCATTGGGTGCCAGCTAATGGACTTGGGAAATCGATTCCAATGCTGTAAACGAGAGTCATATCCCTGAACTCCTACAGGTTGATTAGCGGTAGGAAAAAAGACAGCTCCCACAGGGATATTTTGTTGCTTGACCGGCTGAGAAACAGTGTCGAGAAAATCAATCACTCCCTGGACCGCATGGGCAACGCTTAAACGCCACAGTTCTAGCTGAAGTGCAGGACGGCGAACTGATAGCGGTACATCACTAGTACTGCCAGAGGGACGGCGGCTTTGCCACAGGGGCTCAGCCTCGTTAGGAAACTGCTTATCTACTCGATCTAGATCTCCCTCTACTAAATATCCTCGGTTGAGAAACTGTTGAATCAGCTCGCGGCCTTTATTGTTTTGGGCTCTCTGAATCAAAGCATTTTGGGCTGAGCTACCGTAAATCCAAAGATCGCCAACTTGACCGACAACGGAGTTACTACCTAGACCACGGGGGTAGCGAATGTAGTCAAAGAGAACACCGTCTGGTTGCCGTTGCAACACCAGCTGCAACATGCGGACGTAGTCACTTTGGGCTTGGTAGTTGTAGGGATCAACAAAGATTTCTTCGGGGTTATTGCTGCCCCCACGGCTGGCAAACGCTGAGGTGGTTTCACCTTGGCCATTACGGGCTAGGACATGTTGCCGATCGCTGCGCTGCCCGTAGGAATAGCCAAAATTCATGGTGAACATCCAGGCATATACTTTGAGACCCCGCTTATGGCCTGCTGCGATCGCATCTGCCAACAAATCGCGGTCCTCATAGCCTTGCTGCTGCACCACACTGGGCCACACGGTCCGATTATCCCGCTTAGGCAACAGCACCTGCCCGTTGTAAAACGCCTCAACATAGACGTCGGTATAGCCTAGATTGACCACTCGATCCATCAGGGCATCGATCACACCGGGTCGCAAATCACAAGGATATAGACGAATCCATGTCGCCTGCTGACGGGGCCACTGCCGCTGTCGGCAGGATCGTAAGGTATCGGCATGACGTTTGAGTAAATCGCCGTATTGTGCGATCGCAACCGCATCGCCACTCGCCGCCTGCAGACGGATAGCCTCCTTAGCATCCACACCAGACTGAGAGAGATGACAGTACTGATTTAGATCGCCCACTTGAGCAAACACCGGGCGCTGCATCAGCACTATCCCCAGCAATGCCAGAAAAACTCCCAACCAACGATAGCGCCTAAAAAACCGAAGATTTACCATCGTCGTTTACCGTACCCATGACAACATCACCATCGTTCTTCTTTACTCTTCGGACCCATCTAAACCGGAGGGAGTATCCATGTTATTGAGCAGTTCCACCAACTTCATCCGCTGAATATATGGCCAACCACCATGCACTTCAACATCCCGCAACAATTTATACAAACGCTGACGGTTAGTGGGCAGCGCCTCCTGAAAAAGCGTCTCACGAATATCTCGATGCAGTTCTTCTAACTGTCTCAAAAGAGCTAGAAGTGCCTCACAGTCATTAACTCTCTTTTGTGCAGCCGACTCTATGGCGAGCCTAATTGATTCAATATCATCACTTTGCCCACGGGAGGAATCTGCAGAATACTGTTCCATCTAGCCAGCCTAATCCTGATGTCACCAAACCTGACGGTGCAGAATAGTGTAGCCCAAATCAGCTAATCCCCCGTCCCATACAAATACCCAAAGGTTAACCAATGCATCAGATTTGACAATTTGCCGCATGAACCGGGGACTCGTCCGTGTAAAATACTTTCGGGAAGGTTAGTTGACTATCCTAAGGGCGACTTCGGTCAGACTAGTCAAACAGGCTTTTTAGATAGAGAGCTCTAAGAATAGACAACGTTATAAGTCCCTAGTCGGTTATATAACCACTGACAAATTTTCTTACATAAATACTTTTTGTTTGAGGTTAACCATGAGGTATCGTGCCCTAATCGTTGCATTTCTAGCACTCTGCATGGGTGTTTTAACAGCATGTAGCGATGCTCCTAGTGCTGACGGTAATACTCCCTTAACCTACGATCAGATTAGAAATACAGGATTGGCCAATAGCTGTCCCCAAATTTCTAGCGTTCGTCGCGGGGAAATTGCTATCGAAGACGGTCAATCTTACCAGATTGCAGGTCTATGCTTAGAGCCCACTAGCTACTTTGTTAAAGAGGAACCTGCTAACAAGCGTCGCGAAGCTGAGTATATTCCTGGTAAGTCTTTGACCCGTTACACATCCAGCTTGGACCAGGTCCGTGGTGCCCTGCAGCGAAACTCTGACGGCAGTTTGAGTTTCCTTGAGAAAGACGGCATCGACTTCCAAGCTGTAACTGTTCTACTCCCTGGTGGGGAAGAAGTTCCCTTCCTATTTACCATCAAGGGTCTTGTTGCTAAGACTCAAGCTGGTTTGAACGCGGTTACATCCTCCACTGACTTTATTGGTGAGTATCGCGTGCCCTCTTATCGTACTTCTAACTTCTTAGATCCCAAAGGTCGTGGCCTTACAACAGGCTATGACACTGCTGTAGCTCTGCCTGCAGGGGGCGATAAGGAAGAGCTCATCAAAGAAAACATGAAGTCCTTCAAGATTGGCCAAGGCACTATCTCCCTGCAAGTTGAGAAAGTTGACAGTGTGACAGGTGAGATTGCTGGCACATTTGAGTGTGAGCAGCCTTCTGACACAGATATGGGTGTTTCAGAGCCCTCCGATGTGAAAGTTCAAGGTTTGTTCTACGGTCGTGTCGAAGAAGTTGTCTAATGTGTATTACTCAGAAAAGTTTACACGGCTGATTTAATCACTTAAGTAATTTCACTGAAATAAATCTAAGAGGATAGGGAACTTTCGGGAGTTTTCTATCCTTTTTTCCTTTAAAAACTGGCAGCATAAGTTAAGCCAGCGTAAAGAATTGGCCATCGATGGTAAGACCAATGCAATGTACGAGCGTAGACTTCCGTATATACGTCATTGCCCATGGCATTTCCGAGGAAGTAGCTTGGCTCTGACAGTTTGATCAGTAAACGGAGGCTGTGATTTCAATCACTGTAGTCTTGGTCTTCGGTGTTCACTATTGATTCATACCCATCAAACGGTTCATCTTGTCATATTAGTTTCTGTTTTTCGTAGCTCAATACTGCATCTATCCCAGAGGGGCATAGAGTTGGGCCTATCAATGTCAAAAGGGGTTCCCCATGTCGTCATCTAAACTCAACAAAGCGCTTAAAAGCGAAACTCTAGAGCTACTCAACGATTATCAAAAACGTCGCTCGCCCCAGCTACGCAATAAATTAGTCCAAATGAACCTGGGTCTGGTGCGTCGAGAAGCTCATCATTGGCTGTATCACTCCAATGAAACCTTTGATGACTTAATGCAGGTGGGTAGCCTTGGCCTCATTCGGGCAATTGAGCGGTTTGATATGTCTAAGGGCTATGCGTTTAGCTCATTCGCCATTCCCTACATCCGTGGCGAAATTCAGCACTATTTGCGAGATCGCAGCGCTATTGTTCGTATCCCGAGACGCTGGCAGTCACTACAACACCAGTCCGCACGAGTAATCCGACAGTTACAGGAAACCCTGGATCGCAAACCTACCGATCAAGAAATCGCCGACGAACTTAAAATCACAGTTCAAGAATGGCAAGACGTCAAGTTAGCCAGTCGCAATCGGTCCTTACTGAGCCTGGATGCCCCGATCCAGGAAGAAGGCAGTAGCTCTGCATCTCTAAGCGATCTGCTCCCCGATCCCAAATATCGCAGCTTTCAACTAGCCCAAGAAGATCGAATTCGTCTCCAGCAAGGTCTGGCTCAGCTAGAACGGAGAACACAAGAAGTATTAGAATTTGTTTTCTTACACGACCTAACCCAAAAAGAAACAGCTGAACGCCTAGGTATTAGTGCAGTCACTGTATCTCGTCGAGTTAAAAGTGGGCTCAAACGGCTCCGAGATCTGATGGCTCCCAGCGAAGATGAAAAGGATTTTGCATAAACCTCTAGGCATTCTGCATAACTTGTCTTATACTTTGCGAACAAAAGTCCTTGGAGGATGTAACAATGCAGCGTCTGCTCTTGGTATTGCTAATAACAACTGGGGCAATTTCCCTGAGCGGTTGTGGGTTCTTTAATCGCGACAATGTCGATGACATTGCTGAAGACGTCACTATCGAGAATCCATCGCCCGAGCAAACAGACCCATCGGCTGAAACAGCAAATGGCGATCTGCCAAATCTTCCAGAGGGAGAAGCTTCTACCACTGTTGCCGAAGGTTTACAAAATTCTCCTACGGTGATCGCTCGTGATTTAATTCAATCAACCGATCCTAATGAACGAGCAATTGGTGTGGAAAGAACTCGTTCCGATCCGTTTGCAGACCTGACAATTCCTCTGGTTCCGCCTCAACCCATTGAGGTTCCTGACACAACTGCAGCCAACAATGGTGCCAGTGCAGGTCAAAGAGCCACGTCTGCCCAAGGAAACAACAGTCCCTCAGGGGCCCAGGAACGACCTGGTTTAGAAACACCGCAGGAACTAGAGTCAAGCCGTCCAGAGATTGCTGAGCTCCCTGAGATTCCACAACCCACAAATGCGCGGGCTGTCAGGGTATCAGGCGTCATCCAGATTGGTGGTGAGCCCTACGCCATAGTCAAAGCTCCTGATGAAGTCGAGCGCTATGTCAGAACCGGTGACCGCATTGCTGGCGGCAGTGTCGTTGTTAAACGTATTGACACTCGCTCAACTGAGCCTCGGGTAATCCTGGTTGAGAATGGCATAGAAGTTGAGAGCTTAGTTACCGCTAGTGACGTTGAGCCAGTTGAAGAAGCAGCCCCTGCAGAAACTGTATCGACCATCAGTACATTGCCAAGTTTGCCGACTCCCGGCATCTAAAGTTTGCATAACAGGTTGAAATTAAACCTGACAGCAGCAAGCACTTAAAAAGCTACCGGCTAGGCGGTAGCTTTTTATTTGGGGAAATCTCATAGTTTGGCGACATTTTTTCTTAAAGAATTACTTCTAAAATCTTCGATATGCAACAATTCTTAAATGGCCAGAATGCGGGTTCGGTTCTGAGGAGTAGTACTCTGGTGAAAGTAGCTTGCTGCTCGCATCATTAATTACTCGTCTTTGAACAAGAGAGGCCTATTCATGGTTAAGCGTGGATCTAAAGTACGTATTCTTCGGAAAGAATCTTACTGGTATCAAGACATTGGTAAGGTTGCATCCGTTGATGAAAGTGGTATCAAGTACTCAGTGGTTGTTCGTTTTGACAAGGTTAATTACGCTGGCGTCAACACCAACAACTTTGCTGAATCTGAATTGAAGGAAGTTAAGTAAATCTAGCAAGCTAGGGTGGCTTGGTAAACTTAACAAAGTTGTTTGTCTAACGTGCCTTGCCAGAACTTCCTGAGGTAGAAACTGTCCGACGAGGGCTCAGTCGAGTTACTCTGTACAAACCGATTCGGGGTGGAGATGTGTTGCTTAATCGCACCATTGCCCACCCCCTTTCTGTTGAAGATTTTTTGCCCGCCGTTATGGGGGCTGGATTGACGGCATGGCAGCGGCGCGGCAAATATTTACTGGCTATCTTAGAACGGGATAATCAACCAGCCGGATGGCTGGGGTGCCATCTACGCATGACGGGACAATTGTTATGGGTTGAGCAATCGATGCCCGTTACATCCCACTGCCGGGTACGGCTTTTCTTTGATGATGATCGCGAGTTGCGCTACGTTGACCAGCGCACCTTTGGGCGTCTCTGGTGGATACCACCACACCAACAGCCTGAACAAGTGATGACTGGCCTACAGCGGCTGGGGCCAGAACCCTTTGCTGACGAGTTTTCTTTTGACTATATACACACCTGGTTTAAGGGCAGACAGCGTCCTGTCAAAAACGCGCTGCTGGATCAGGCCATGGTGGCGGGCATTGGTAATATCTATGCGGATGAGGCGTTATTTTTAAGCGGGATTCGGCCTAAGGTTAGGTGCGATCGCATCTCCCGCACACGCCTTAAACAACTCCATGCCGCTATTCGTAAAGTGCTCACCGACAGCATCGAAGCCGGTGGCACCACCTTTAGTGACTTCCGCGACATCCACGGCACCAACGGCAACTACGGCGGCGTAGCCTGGGTCTATGACCGTGAAGACGAGCCCTGCCGAGTATGTAGTACGCCGATTAAGCGCATCAAACTTGCTGGACGATCTGCTCATTATTGTCCAAGCTGTCAGAAGGGGTGATGGAGATAAGCGATAATATATTTGTCAGTTAATTAGTCGTAGTGATGGCAATCAAAAAGGGTACTTTCGTTCGCGTTGTTCGTGACAAGCTAGAAAATAGCGTAGAAGCCACCGCTAGTGACAATCGGTTTCCTCCCTATATCTTTGAAACCAAGGGGGAAATCATGGAAATTCGTGATGACTACGCACTGGTGAAATTTGGCCGCGTCCCCACCCCTAATATTTGGCTACAGGTAGCCCAGCTAGAGGAGTTTAAGTAGGGGCCATCCTTTGTGGGTGCCCTCCAATATTGTGGGCAGATAGCCAGCCTTTCGTATTAAGAATCTCCCTGAACTACCCAAAGTTTAAACAGCTATAGCCAAAATGGTTATATAGGCTACATTTACGCCACAAGTCTATTGTTTTGAGATGGAATGTAGCTTTATCCATTTAGCGAACCGTCCCTGGGCGACTGGCAATGACTAAGCTGCCCATAAGCGGTCAGGAGCCCTATGGTCGTAGCTATTCCATCTGTTCAAACCGCAGTATCAGCTGCCATCACAATTCCCAAAATCACCATTATTGGAGCCGGTAATGTAGGCGCTAGCCTAGCCCAATGTGTACTCGCAAAAAACTTAGGCCACGTTGCCCTACTGGATATCGTCGAAGGTCGCCCCCAGGGAATCGCCCTTGATCTAGCCGAATCCCAGCCGTTAGAAGGCTTTTCCCATCACATTACTGGCACCAACGATTATCGAGACACTGCTGGCTCCCAGGTAGTTGTGATTACCGCTGGCCTGCCTCGGAAACCTGGTATGTCCAGAGATGATCTGCTTAAGGTCAATGGCAAGATCATCCTGGATGTGATGACAAAGGCGCTGCCCCATTCTCCTGACGCTCACTTTATTTTGGTCACCAATCCCCTGGATGTGATGACCTATTTAGCCTGGAAAGCGAGTGGACTACCGTCGAATCGAGTGCTTGGCCAGGCTGGGGTCCTGGATTCAGCCAGATTTCGCACCTTTATTGCTCAAGAACTTGATGTGCCACCCCAGGATGTTTCCACAATGGTATTGGGTGGCC
>JBCCJR010000259.1:0-7690 GCA_039045805.1 Cyanobacteria bacterium P01_C01_bin.118 | reverse complement strand
TGCTATCGATTTTGATGCAGCCTAACTTGAGTACCACTGCTGTCTGTGGCATCACCCTTTGGCTAATTGCTCTGGCGTCCGGGCGTCCCTATAAGCATATGTTCCTGACAGCTGGTGGTGGGGCTATTGCAGCGGTCCTCAGTATTAGCATTAAGACTTATCAGCGAGAGCGCATTATTTCATTCCTAGATCCCTGGGCTCAGGCTAGCGACAACGGCTATCAGCTGGTTCAGAGTCTATACGCCATCGGTTCTGGAGGGGTATGGGGCACTGGATTTGGCATGGGTCAGCAAAAGCTGGGATATTTACCGATCCAATATACTGACTTTATTTTCTCGGTCTTTGCAGAAGAATTTGGCTTTATGGGAGCCATCATGCTGCTGTTGTTTTTGGCGGTGTTTAGTACTGTGGCGCTGCTGGTGGCGCTCAAGGCAAAATCGTCAGTCAACCGTCTGATTGCCATTGGTTGTATGGTGCTGCTGGTGGGGCAGTCCCTGATCAATATTGGAGTGGCGACGGGATCTCTGCCGACAACGGGATTACCATTCCCGATGATGAGCTATGGCGGCAGTTCAATGATGTCCAGTCTGGTGATTGCCGGTCTGTTGATTAGGGTCGCTCGCGAGGCCCATGAGGCCGACATTGTGGCCATGACGGAGCAGCCCGTTCGTCCCCGTCGCCAGCGACCCGGCAGCCGTCGCCGTCGCCACGATCAAAAACAGCCTGCAGTTGTTAATACCGTGACTGAGCAACCTCCGAAGCCTATTGCTCGTTCGCCGATGCCTGCCGCTGTGCCAAAGCTAGACCGGAAGCTCAGTCGAAAACCTGGACGTAGACGCACCCGAAGTATTTAACAGTTCGATACAATTATTGGGCACGGACTATTTGTCCGTTGGTAAGCTCCCATGGCGCACTCCAGGGAGAACTGCCTGTCCATCGCCCAAAATACTATGTGGGAAACGCTTCAGCTTAGTCTTTATAACCTTAGCCAACTGGCTAATCAGTGGGTGGGTGCCCAATTGGATCATCTGTCGCTGGCTAGCGTTGTGATTATTGCAGCAGCTGGCTTACTGACCAGTCTAACCCCCTGTATGCTGTCGATGCTGCCCATTACGGTGGGATACATGGGCAGCTATGAGTTAGAAAATCGCTGGCAGGCGGTGGGTCAGTCTAGCTGGTTTGCCCTTGGTTTAGCGACTACCCTTGCTGGTTTAGGTATTGTGGCTAGCAGTCTGGGGTGGGTCTATGGTCAGGTGGGGGTGGGTTTGCCGATTGTGGTTAGCGCGATCGCAATTATCATGGGCCTCAATTTACTAGAAGCCCTACCATTGCCGCCGTTACCCTCCTACAGCGGCATGGACTTTATGCAGAATAATATGCCGCGATCGCTAAAGTCCTATTTGTTAGGTTTGACCTTCGGTCTGGTGGCCTCCCCCTGTAGCACTCCGGTTCTGGCCACACTCCTGGCCTGGGTTGGCCAAAAAGGTGACCCTATCCTCGGCAGTTCTCTTCTACTGGCTTACACCATCGGCTATGTTGCCCCCCTGGTGATTGCTGGAATTTTTACCGCTTCAATTAAAAAGATTCTCGCCATTCGCGAATGGTCTGGTTGGATTACGCCAGCCAGCGGTGTGTTGTTGATTGGCTTTGGTGTGTTTTCCCTGGTGTCGCGATTTATGCCGGTTGCGTAGGGTGGGCACGGCCCCCAAAAAACAAATTGTTGATGAACGGTGGGCCGTGCCCACCTTACAGAAATCTCTTATGCTTGCTGCTCTCAAACGCTATTTCAAAAAAGACCTGGTCCCCCTGCTGGCAGACCTGCGTCTGGCAATTGTCCTATTGTTGGTGATTGCCGTATTTAGCATCCTGGGCACCGTCATTGAACAGGGGCAGAGCCTGGCCTTTTATCAAGAAAACTATCCCGAAGATCCGGCCCTTTTTGGGTTTCTTAGCTGGAAAGTTCTCCTGATTGCAGGTCTCGATCATGTCTATCGTACCTGGTGGTATCTCTCCCTGCTAATTCTCTTTGGCAGTAGTCTCACCGCCTGCACCTTTACCCGTCAGATTACGGCGCTACGTTGGTTTTCCCGTACCTGGAATTTCTACAGCAAACCCCGCCAGTTTGAAAAAATGGCCTTGAGTACGGAGTTAAGTGCAGGGTCTATCGAACAACTGACTGAACTGTTGGAAGGCAAACGCTACAAAACCTTCCACAAAGACGACACCATGCTCTACGCCCACAAAGGGTTAGCCGGTCGCATTGGTCCTATTTTGGTCCATGCCAGTATGCTCATCATTCTGCTGGGGGCTATGTATGGAGCGATGACGGGATTCTTTGCCCAGGAGATGGTGCCCAGTGGGAATACCTTTACCGTGCAGAATGTCTTTGATGCAGGTCCCTGGGCCGGACCTCAGATTCCCAAAGATTGGTCAGTAAAGGTGAACCGGTTCTGGATTGACTATAGTCCTGAGGGACGGGTAGATCAGTTTTACTCAGATCTATCGGTACTAGATGATCAGGGTGAAGAGGTTAAACGCAAAACTGTTTGGGTCAATGAGCCGCTGCGTTATCGCAATGTCACCCTGTATCAGGCTGACTGGTCCATTGCCGGGGTGCGAGTGAAAGTTAACAACAGTCCCATTTTGCAGTTGCCCATGGCCCCGATTGAAACTGAAGGTGGGGGCAAGCTATGGGGCACTTGGGTGCCGACCAAGCCCGACATGAGCGCCGGAGTATCGCTGATTGCTCAGGATCTGCAGGGAACGTTGCTGGTTTACAACGAGGAAGGGATACTGATCTCTACCGTACGGGAGGGAATGTCAGTGGATGTTAACGGCGTCACCTTATCAGTGGCTGAGATTATTGGCAGTACTGGTCTTCAAATTAAGGCAGATCCGGGAGTTCCCTTTGTTTATCTAGGGTTTGGTCTGCTAATGCTGGGAGTGATTATGAGCTATATCTCTCACTCTCAAGTGTGGGCACTGCAGGCGGGCGACCAGCTCTATGTAGGGGGACGCACTAACCGAGCTCAGGTAGTCTTTGAGCGAGAGTTAGTGGCAATTTTAGATAATTTAACCACTCAGGCAGAATCCGAACCCACAGAGGAGTTAGCTGTTTCCTAGATTGCATTCTCATGTGGCAGTTATCGCGCCCGACCATTAAAACAGCTTCTTTTAACTGGCCTGCTGACGATCAAGGGGGCAACAACGTTGCCCAACTTTGGCAGGATGACGTGTGTTTGATCAATGCCCTCAGCCAGGTGAACTGGAAAGATGCTGACGCCAATTACCAGTTTGAAGTGTGTCAGGGCTGTGGCTATGTGGGGTGTGCGCCTGGCGGCTGGGTTTCTCTACGTCGTATGGGGGCAGTATGTATTCTTCTAACTGCTTTTCAAAAAATTGAACTGGCTGCCAAAGGGCTTAGCGATGAATACTTACCCCCAAGGTATCTGAGCCAAAATGGGTCTGGTTGGATAGAAGAACAGTTTTATAGAGAGAGATTATGTGGTCTTATCTCCTGTCCTGACTTTGCACAACTGCCTGCACTTTCTTCATGGGAAGCAGCCAAACTGATTCAGTGGGAAGCCCCTCACCAGATCTTGGGCGATATTCACAGCACGCCTAAACTTCTTGCTGATTTAGTGATTGCTTCATCAGAGGAGAGTTTTTTAGAGCAAGTACCGATTTTTTCAGCGCTGATGGCTCAGCTTCTAGAGGCTAATAAGACCGTAACTATCCGAGCTGTTAAACCTCAAGAGCAGATGATCTCCTTTTATTTGGACTTAGCAGGGATTCCTCAATGGCAAGCTCTAGTTTACGACAGTAAATCTTATCAACTTTATCTAGAACCAGGCTATGTCATTGTGGAATCCTAACGCATTTGGCGTTTTCTGAGATCTCAGTTGAGTAATAAAAAGCCTCTACCTTATTGGCAGAGGCTTGGAGAGTCTGTTGTAGGGTGTTAGCGGACTTACGGACCTAGTACGGGCATCAAGGGCATCCAGGCGAGCTTCCTGGATTTTATCGACGGCCTTAGTACGAGCGTCCAGTGCTTCTACGCGAATGGATGTCACAGGTAGGCTGGTGGACTCACTTCACGATGACCCGTTCGCCATTACTATCAATTATCAGTTCTCCATCTTCTTTTGCAAACGGCCCTGATGGCCACTGCTCCAACAGATCAAGAACGGTTTCGCTAGGCCGACAAAGCTTCACTCCTTTCGGAGAACACACGATTGGTCTATTGACCAGCACAGGATGTTCTAGCATGGCCTCTAAAATCTTTTCATTCGTCGCAGATTGCTCTAGTAATCCAAGTTGCTTTGCTGGTGATTTAGTCTCTCGAAGTGCGGTTCGTGGCGTTAGCTCCGCCGCTGCAAACAGGCCTATCAACTGGCTTTTGCTCCAACCTTCTTTCAGATATTCGATTACGACAGGTTTGTAGCCAGCAGACTCAATTATCCGCAGCACATTTCTAGACGTCCCACAGTCTGGATTATGATGAATGACTATCACTGATCGCCTCTACATACTATTAGTGTTTTTTCGATTTTGCTGCCTAGTATAGTTCTAAATATAGTTATCGCCGGGGCAGCGCAAGGAATAGTACGATGCTACGCAGATTGATGGCTGAATGGCTAGGAACATTTGCACTGCTGGCAACCGTTGTCGGCTCTGGGATTATGGCTGAGCAACTGGCGGGAGGCAATAGTGCGATCGCACTGCTGGGCAACACCATCCCGACAGGTGCCATCTTAATGGTGCTGATTCTGGTTTTTGAGTCGATCTCTGGAGCTCATTTCAATCCTGCTGTCACATTAGTCTTTGCGCTACGTAAGGAAATCGCGGTCAGGGAATCGTTGCTGTTTGTAGTGGCTCAGGTGATTGGCGGTATTACGGGGGTATTTGTTGCCCATATTATGTTTGGCAATCCATTGATCGATCCTTCCACCACAATACGCACAGGGCTGGGGCAATGGGTGGGTGAATTTGTCGCTACCTTTGGGTTAATCGGCACGATCTTAGGCTGTGTCAAAGCTCGCCCCGAAGCTGTGCCTTATGCCGTCGGTCTCTACATTACCGCTGCTTACTGGTTTACCTCATCGACTTCCTTTGCAAACCCAGCCGTGACTATTGCCCGTGGATTCTCAGATACTTTTGCTGGAATTCATCCGGCTAATGTAGCTCCGTTTGTAGCTGTGCAGCTGGTCGCTGCTGTGTTAGCTACTGGTTTTTTTCGTTGGTTACTAATGGAGAAAGAATCAGCGCTCAAAGAAAATAGGAGATAACTTTAGTCAAATCAGTCCTTACTTTTCCTAACCCTATAAAAAAGCCCCTACCAATCGGCAGAGGCTTGGAGTGCGAGAGAGAAGAGTTTGAGTGGGAAAAGAGTGCCCTTCGAATAAAAAGCCTTTCACAAGAGTCTGCGCCGGGCACCCGAGTATCTCAACAGCGGCTAGCGGATGGACTTAGTACGCGCGTCTAGCGCATCCAGGCGTGCTTCCTGGATATTATCGACTGCTTTTGTCCGAGCATCTAAGGCTTCTAGCCGAGTCGCTTGAATATTTTCAACAGCTTTGGACTGATTGTTTAGATGCTCGATGCGTAGCTTATGGACGGAGTTCTTAGTGCGAGCGTCCAGGGCGTCTAAGCGAGCTGCTTGGATGTTATCGATGGCCTTAGTGCGGGCATCTAAGGCATTGAGGCGAGTGGCTTGGATATCTTCGATAGCCTTGGACTGATTATTTAGATGTTCGATGCGTAGTTTATGGACGGAATTCTTGCTGCGGCTATCGAGTTCTTCGAGTCGAGCGGACTGAATATTGAAGCTAGCGGGCTCGATGGCGGATGCAACGGGTGCAATAGCGTTGGAAGCAACGAGAACAGTTAAAGCGGAAAGAAGTGTGCGTTTCATGGTTAAAGCTCCTTGGTGTATCAGTGAAGTGCTCCATTGATTACAAGAATGCCGGGGGTACCTGAACGCTATCTGACCGTTAACTGAGGGTTGCTTAAGGGATTTCTGAGATTGGCTGAGTAATCTTGGTGATGGTGGTCACAAGGTGTTTTTATTGGCATTTGAGGTAGATATTGACTTTAACCACATAAATTGACTTTGCGTTTCTGGAATTCTAAAACCACGCGCCTTTGAAAGGGCATCGAGAGTTTTATCCAAACTATTTCCAAGCAGAAGATATAGGGCTGAGACAATCGTTGGGGCACGTCCTACACTCATTCGACAGTGGACGCCAACTACTTTGCCTGCTTCTAGTCTGCTTACGAGCAGCTTCAATTTAGCCTCAATTTTTTCAGGCGCACTCATATCTGTGATAGGAACAGAAACAAATTCAATGCCTAATTCACGGGCAATCTGACCCTCTTTGGCCAGACCAAGCGATTCTTCTTCTTTCTTCTCCAAGGCTGAAACTAGGACATCGACTCCTTCAGCTCGAAGACGGAGCAGATCATTCTTTAAACCATCACCTGGTCTTGGGCGAGAAACGATGACAGCTCGATTATAATTCAAGCCGCTTGGGCGAAAAATCTGCATATTACCAACTTAGAACTTAAAACACACTTTCAGAAGTTTACACGCCTAACGTTTACGAGCTTAGCGGCGCGGTCAAAGCCTCGAACAAAGCCCAGGGCATAAATCTCCGCGTCCTATGCAGCAAAGTCTGGACAACTAGGGCAACCAAGGATACTGACTAAAGTCCGGCGGACGCTTTTCCAAAAATGCCTGCTTCCCTTCGGCCCCTTCTTCCGTCAGGTAGTACAGCAACGTAGCATTGCCCGCCAGCTCCTGTAATCCTGCCTGTCCATCGCAGTCCGCATTAAACGCTGCCTTCAAACACCGAATCGCCGTAGGACTCTTTTGTAACACTTCCTGAGCCCACTGTATCCCTTCTGCCTCCAGCTGTCCCACCGGCACTACATGGTTCACCAACCCCATATTTAAAGCCTGTTGTGCATCGTACTGCCGACAGAGAAACCAAATCTCTCTTGCCTTTTTCTGACCCACAATGCGAGCCAGATAGCTGGCCCCAAAACCACCGTCAAAGCTGCCTACTTTGGGGCCGGTTTGCCCAAAAACTGCATTATCCGCTGCAATAGTCAGATCGCAAATCAAATGAAGCACATGACCCCCACCAATGGCGTAGCCCGCTACTAGGGCAATCACCACCTTGGGCATAGACCGAATTAGCCGCTGCAGATCCAATACATTGAGTCGAGGCACTCCATCATTGCCGATATAGCCCGCCTTACCCCGTACACTCTGGTCACCGCCTGAACAAAAGGCATACTTGCCATCGGTGTGGGGACCCGCACCCGTCAGCAAGACAACGCCAATGGACGTATCTTCCCGCGCATCGCAAAAGGCGTCGTACATCTCAAATACGGTTTTGGGCCGAAAGGCATTGCGCTTGTGGGGACGATTGATGGTGATTTTCGCGATGCCGTTGGCCTTGTGATAAAAAATGTCTTCGTAGGTTTTGACCGATTGCCAATCCACTTGCATGGTGTGTCTGTTGATGAAGGGTCGCCTTTGGGCATCACGCGATCGCCCAGTGGGCAGTGCCCACCCTACCATGTCCTAATCATTACAAGGCTGTTACAAAACACTATTGACCCGGTCAAAAGATTGGCATCTACGGGAGAATAGTTTCCTGTGGCAAATTAAGTTTTTTCCCAC
>JBCCJR010000258.1:0-7690 GCA_039045805.1 Cyanobacteria bacterium P01_C01_bin.118 | reverse complement strand
CTCCAAGACCAATATTGTGGGGAAAGATGGTCGCGCCAACAATTTTGTTGTGGCCATGGACAGCGTCGGTCCCCCACAGCAGAGGAATCGCTTTGCCGTTGGTGGTATCCATGGAGGCAGCATAAAACTCATCGGCCAGGGTCAGCCATTGCTCAGCGGCGACTCTGACATTGTCTCCTGGGGCAGAGTTGCCGCCATTCAAGATAGAGCCCAAGGGGTAGCGGCGTAAATCCTCTGGAGTGACAGCGCTGATATCTGCCTGGATAGTCTGCCCCACCAATTCTTCAATGGTCATGGATGCGATCAATTTATCGATGCGGGCTTCCATGTCAGCATCTAATTCCGCCCCGCCAGATGTGGTGGGCCAGTTTTCTGGGGTAATGGTGGGTGTCACAGTACGTTGTCCCCGAACAGCACTATAAACGGCATAGGCTGCAAAACCAACCAACACGAGTAGAAGTATGAATGAACCAAGCATATTGATTTTCATAGGGGGCCTGGGGGATAAATCTTGGGCGGAAGGAAACGGATGCTTAGCTTTTCCAGCCTGGGCACCAGCTATCCACATCTAAATCATGAGCACTTGGCATAGAATGCTTGCCTGATATTGGCGTTTGGTTAACGTTTAGCTTGAAAAACTCTTAAGGCCCTCTCATACGTAGCTCAGGTTAAATGGTTAGCATTGATGCAATCCTTATGCCTTCGATTATGACTTTATTTCCGCGTACTGCTGCATTTGCGATCGCTACACTGATCACCGTTTCTGCCCCCCTGGTCACCACAGCAGCCTGTGCCCAGACACCAGAACGGCTACAGCTTATGACTCTGGACCGGTTAGAGCAAATCCTGGAATCAGAAGTCAGCAATATTGAAGGAGAAAGCGGTCAATGGCGCTTTAGCGTTGGCGGTCGCACCGTCCTTGTCTTAGCCGATGCGACTAATGACCGGATGCGTGTGTTTAGTCCAGTAGTTCCCGTAGAAGAACTGACAGCGCAACAGGTTCAGGCTATGCTAGCAGCTAATTTCCACACAGCGTTAGATGCTCGCTATGCCGTGACCGATGGAGCGGTGGTTGCCTTATATTTGCATCCCCTGAGCACTTTGCAAGGAGATAATTTTCGCTCGGCTCTTCGTCAGGTCGTGAGTCTAGCAGAAACCTTTGGATCGTCTTATTCGAGCAATGAAATGAATTTTGGCCTTCGACAGCGCCAAGTACCCAGCGATCTAGAGCAAATTTAAGTCTTCGCTTTCCTCCTCCTCTTCCCCTTCCTTCTCCACCTCTCCCAAAACACCTACCCTTTCACACAAATCACCTGCTTCAACGTAGCCACCACTTCTACTAAATCCTGTTGATTCACCATCACCTCATCAATAGGTTTATAGGCCGCTGGAATTTCATCAATGATGCCTCTATCCTTGCGGCATTCCACCCCGGCAGTCTGTTCAATAAGGTGCTTTTCGATGATGTGCTTAAAACGGGCCATCATTTCTTTTCGATTTTGTAGGGCATAGGCTTGTGCCCACTGGAGATCGTTCCAGTAGCTGCGAAATTCTTCGGTGCCCGCAACAAAGTAGGAGAGATCGAGATCGGGTAGTTTTTGATTAGCCAGTTTTTGTAGATTTTTAGCAGTGCTGATATGATTTTTGGCCAGCATATTGCCAATATTGCGAGAACCGGGTTGAATTCAAGATTGATGCCACCACATTTAAGTTACTTGAGGTAAAGGGGGAGTACAAATCTAAAGACCTCAAAACAGCAATTCAGTTGGTCAAGAAATATCAGCCAAAAATTATTGAAAAGTGGAATGAGATCCATGGATGAAAGCGTCAATAATACTGAAATTCAAGCCGCAAAGATTGCTGGTCAATGCTCGTTAGACAACGAACATCGAGCGATTAAGGCTACTTATGACGGTAATACTCGAAAGCTTCATATTATTTCTACGTTAGATGCGGAGTTAATTCTATGGGTGGATAAGCTACAGGGCCTTGCTGAAGCATCTAATGATGATTTATCGGACATTGAACTATCGCCGTTTGGAACCAACTTATATTGGCCAAGACTAGACGAAGATTTTGGGGTTCATAATTTATTTTGTGGTGTTTATGGTTCTAAGGTCTGGATGCAAACTCTTGCTGCTACAGTCTACTAGTTTTCTCCAAAGCCTTTTCAGATGGTGCGTTACGGCTTCGCTAACAGCACCCTACTGGGATAGGTTAGTGGTTACGCTGCTAAGCATTCGCTACGCACCGTAAAAGATAGGTTATCTCCATATTTCTTTTATTGAAGTGTTCTGAACTTTGTTCATTTACCTATTTTCAGGCCAGGCAATAATCTCATCGAGGGTCATCGGGGCTAGGGGTTGGAAATCAGTATCAGGATATTTGCGTTGAAGGCGTTTTAGAGCTTTGGCTTGTTGGGTAGCGAAGGTTTCTTGTTGTTGAAAGCGATAGCGGATGGAGCCGCTGACAATGTCATCTAAACCATCTTGAAAGGCTTCGATTTCATCGCGCCAGTGTTCGGTGGCTTGATCGTTTGGAAAAGCCCGTAATTTAAGAATATGAATGATGATTTGGCGAGTTAGGGAGGCGGTTTTGTTAAATTGCTCCCGCCCCATATCGCTAATTTCCTCAATTAAGTTTGCCAGATCTAAATTGCTAAAATCCTTTGCCCGTAATGCCTCAGCCTGATATTCGCACCAGGCCATAAAGTCACTGTCATACAATGTCCCTGGTTCAATAGGCTGTGGGACAGCGGTTGCAGCAGTTATTACTGGGTTAGTCGGGCTCGTCATGGCTATGTCAGAGCTAGCGTCTTTGATCAGGCTAAGGCACCTCTATTACTTGTATACCGCGTTCATCCAGGTTTGGACAAAATCACGGCGTTCTATATCGCTCCAGGTTAACCAGATGTCTTGAGTCACTCGGCTGGTAACCGCATCGACCAGGGGCCAAAAGGCTTCGTCAAGTTCTTGTTTGAACCGTTCAGGCTGGGCGTACATAAATTTAGCTCTTTTGGGCGTCATCCGGGCTAAGAACTTAGTGCGCAGGTAATAGGGGCTTTTGAGTTTCAGCGCAAAGGTACCGTCAGTGGCATGGCGGATCATAAAGCCTTCGTGTTCGACATGGTGGGCTTTGACAATAGCATCACCGAAGGTGCAGGGAAACCAGGTGGGTCTGGGGGTGCCTAGGCTGGATGCGATCGCATCCAACTCCTCCTCACCCTCAAACCCTTGCTCCAAGACTCCAGCCCCAATCAAATGCAATCCATAATCCTCTGGCCCGTACTGAATAATATGGGGATCCTCAGGATGAATGGCTTCCCACAGTAGGGTGGTATCTGGGTGTTCTTGTAGCCAGGCTAATACCCGACCATACAGACCATTTTTGTACAGCAGCGATTTAGCATACTCGACATAGTCCCCCTGAAACGACCCAGAGCAGGTAACCACCACCTGGTTAGCATCGTAGGGATGTAAAAACGTGCTGACTAGAAACCCATTGAGTTTCTCCACCGCGATTACGTCGGTTGCATGGGGTAATGTCGTATCTCTTTCGAGATAGTTAAATGTGCGGGGAAAGGGCTGATTGACGGGGTTACCATCCAAGCCAACAACTACACCACGGGCCAGCTTTAGCCCAGGGTAGTCGTCCCAGGCAGAGGGGGTAAAAAATGCTTTGGAGGTGTACTTGTATAGGGCAAGTGAGCCTTCGTCTATGCGCTTTACCAGCTTTTTTGAGACCAATTCTTTCATCTGTTTGGCAAAGCTGGGGGAACGCTGGCTATAGTCAAACTTGCAGGGCACCGCGACGGTCTCATGTTCAGGCAGACGCATCGCCGTCAGGGGGCCACCAAATCCGGCTCCGGTTTCTAGAGAATAGGTGCGTTCTCCTGGAGAGGTTAGGGGAATATGCCCTCGCACAACAGTTAGATTGCTGGTCTGGCGAAAAATGCCGTCGGTGTCATGGTCTTCGTTGATGCGGCAGCGGCCATACACTCGATCGTTGCCGGGTTGTAGTACGGGATCAAACCAGTCGATATCACCGTGGCACAGGACATAGTTCCGGTAGCGATAAAAGGATGGCAGGGATTGGATAAAGTTCTTTACCCGGTGTTGATACGCGTTGTCACGCTTAAGCGCTTTGTGCAACGTTTCTCGGGTGGACTTACTTTTGATCTTGTCTCCTTGCAGTCCTCGGGCCAGGTTGTTGTCGTGATTGCCACGGATGCAGTAGTGCCCGTTTTCAACCGCTTGCATGACCAGGTCGAGAACTTCTAAAGATTGGGGACCGCGATCGACTAAATCGCCGAGAAAACAAAGCCGACGACCGTTGGGATGATTTAGGGCTGAGTCGTAGCCCAGCTTGTACAGCATGGTCTGGAGGGTATCGGCTAACCCATGGATATCACCGATGACGTCCAGTTTGGCGGTATCTGGAATGATGGGAATATCTATGGTCAGGGTGGCGTCGGTGCCTCCTTCAATGACTGTAAACGGCCATTGGGACGTGGTTTGGATGCGATCGCAAAACTTAGCCACCACCGCCTCTGGCACACGACAAAGACGCTGTCTATTCTGCCGCTGCACCTGCTCTACCGGTGAATTAAAAATCACCACCTGTACCGGAGCCCCCAGTGCTTCTGCAATCGTTGCAAAGGGTTTACGCTCTTTATCACTAATCAAGGTAGCGTCCACAATGGTGGTCAACCCGGCCTTTAACCTGGCCCGCACCACATTTTCCATAGTGGAGAAAATCAGTCGGTCATCGGTGGCTAAAGGGCGGTCCGCCACTTGACCATCCACCAATGTTGTCGCCGTACCAAAAAACGTTTGCCGTAGCGCATCACTAGACAGCACCAGCGCCGAGGGCAGATGCTGACATGCAGTGGATTTACCAGCACCAGGGGCCCCTGACAGTAGAACCAAACTGCCAATTTGAACTGTAAGTTGGGTTTTAGAGTTACTCATAGTGAGTATATTCAAACGACTGTCGCTAGATTTCGGGAGCCGACAAAAAGAACTATCAGCATATTATTTTAAAGCAGGCTTCCCAAAGGTAGCGTTGAAAGAGTCGGTTGAATCATATCCCGTATACTGGCTCAGCATACAGATAACTGACCTGGTAGATTTCCAACATAAGAAAAGTCCAGAAACAAATGCCTCTGGACGCAGTGTGTTCCTAATTTTGTGATGCACCCTGAAAGCTAATTTCTAGCGAGAACGACGATTGCCACGTTCAGCTCGCATTTCCTGGAGCTGAGCCTTTTGATCATCCGTCAAGACATCATCGGCAGCTGCCCGAGAGTCTTCACGAATTGCCTGGAGCTGGGTGCGCTGATCTTCACTCAAATCTAGACTGCGCAGAGCCTGCATCCACTCTCTACCGGTTTTTCCTTCCAGGGCAGCCAGCTGCTCCTCAGTCAGGACGGCCTCAACCTGAGTGCGAGCATTCTCCTTAATGGCATCTAGCTCAGTCTGTTGTTCTGGAGTAATATTTAGCTCCTCTGCAACCTCTTCACGGCGATTTTTCTGCCGATTTTTTCGGCGTTCGCCACGTTCAGCTCGCATCGCCTGTAGTTGAGACTGTTGTTCATCCGTCAGAACTTCACTAACAGCCGTACGGGACTGTTCACGGATCTCCTGCAGCTGGGTGCGCTGTTCATCGCTGAGATCAAGACTACGCATAGCTTGCCGACGCTCACGCCCAGTTTTACCATCCAGGGCAGCTAGCTGATCCTCAGTCAGAATGGCTGCAGCTTGAGTGCGAGTATCCTCCTTGATCTCGTCTAACTCAGCTTGTTGTTCTGCACTCAGATTAATCTCTTCTGCTACACCGGGAGGAAATGCATTGGCACTAGTCACTTTCAAAATAGCCGGAGTCGCCACCAAAGCAGTTAACATGAGGGCACCGCCGAAGCATTGTTTGATAGTTGGAAGTTTCATCGTAGATATTGTCCGTTTAACGATGGCCTTATCCTAGCCAGGGGGTAATCGCGTTGACTGCTAGCAAGAGTCATCCCTAGGGAGGAATGAAGTCATTGGTATGGGCATGACTTTCGTCACTCCAGCTAAAAGGGGGGTGTATTGCAGACTGGAGTTCGGTTAGGGTGAAGTCAATGGCAGTAGACCCTCTGATCATGACCCGCGCTATTCAGTTCCACAATCATCCATTTCGATTCTTACTCTATCTAGAGTGGGGACTGTTAGCAGTGGCGATTACGGGGATTTTGACATCACCACCGCTACGGGAAATCACCCGTCGTGGATTGCCCAATGTACCCGTCCGTACTTTTTCTCAGTGGCCTTTGTTTACAGTAGGGTGCCTCTTAATCTTTGGTTTGCTAGGACTGTATTTACCAACCAAAGGGTTTTGGATCAGGCTAGGTCATATTGCTGTCCAGGTGGCCTTAATTTTAGTGGCCTCAGGACTGATGTTACGGGGAGCAAGACTATTCCCGTTTATCTATCTCGTTTTGGTCATCCGCAGCTGCCTGATGGTGGGGTTGATGGGGCGGGTAGCGGTAACAGCCCTAGCATTCTTGTTGTTTATGACCAATCTGAGCTTAAAGTTTAGAGAGTTAGGAGGCCGGATCCCTCGACCGATCAAGTATTTAATCGGTAGCCTACAGATGAATCTGATTGTTTTCTTTGGTCTATCGTTAGTCTTTACGCTGTTATTGGTAAACGCGCTGCTTAATGAGAGAAAGATTCAGCGGCGTTTACAAAAGACTAACGAAGAACTCAAACGCTCGGCCGCTCAAGTAAAACAGCTAGCCACTGCCGAAGAACGCAGCCGTATCGCCCGTGAAATTCATGACTCCCTGGGCCATTCACTCACCGCCCTTAATATTCAGCTGGAGGGAGCGATCAAACTCTCCCAGCGCGATCCTAAAAAGTCTCAAGCATTGCTAACGGAGGCCAAACGATTAGGCTCAGTAGCACTTCAGGATGTCCGCCAGTCCGTAGCGACACTGCGGGAACAAGCCCCTGATCAGGACTCGCTTCACAGTCAGTTAAATACCCTGATTGACACCTTAAGAACCAGTACTGGCATCAAGCCCAATATCAATCTTCAGCTGTTAGCTCCGTTACCTGAGGCGGCTAGCCTGGTACTTTATCGTCTTGTCCAGGAGGGGATTACCAATATTGTCAAACATGCCGAAGCAACGGCTGTGGAGTTAAGTTTGACTGTAGATCAACAGGGGACAACATTATTGCTAAGAGATAACGGTCGTGGTTTTGATATGAGTCAAACATCTACAGGATTTGGTCTCCAAGGAATGCGCGAACGTGCCCAGGCAATCGGTGGAAATTTAACCGTCAATAGTCGGCCAGGAGAAGGCTGTGAAATCCGGTTAATTATCCCAAGATAACAAACGTTGTTGTCGTAGGGTGGGCATGGCCCATCATTTGACCCACCATCTGGCCCACCAATCTATCCATCACAAAACCTAACCATGAATCAATCCGCCCAACAACAAACCAATTCGGCCATAATTCCGGTGATGTTGGTGGATGATCAACAGATTATTCGCCAGGGTTTAAAGACGTTATTAGATTTAGAAGAAGACATCTCCATCATTGGCGATGCTGACAATGGTGAAACGGCCCTAGCTCTGTTAGGTCAGCTGGAGCAGCTGCCCACCGTAATCCTGATGGATATGCGAATGCCGGTGATGGATGGAGTG
>JBCCJR010000257.1:0-7695 GCA_039045805.1 Cyanobacteria bacterium P01_C01_bin.118 | reverse complement strand
TTTTTCCCAGGAGTTGGCTAGCTGGTATAGCTGGTCAGCAGATGATGTGTTTGAGAAAGTGTCGCTACGGTTAGAACCTCCGAGTGGCAAGCGTATGGTGGTGATTGATGCCACCGATACGGGAGAGCTGGTGGGGTGGACAAATTTACCCCATCGGCTAGGGTCAGAGGCTAAGACGACGACAGGGGAGCTAAACGGTTCGGAAAAAGATAATCCTCAATGTACCCAAGCCTTTACCTATCCGTTTGCGATCGCACTCCATGATGACAACGGTCAAAGTTTAGCGGACTTAGAAACTCTGGCTCAACGGCCCCTTCTCTATCCAGTCCATGAGCATGAGAAAATGTTCAATATGGAGGGGTTTCCCTTTTTTACGGGACGTAGCTTTTTTAACTATCGGCGGATTGTCAGTACCACCCGCAATGATCCGTTTCAGGATACGCCAGCTCCAGGTGATATTACTATGGTGAACTGGAATCGTGGCAACGACTGGACCTGGATGAACCCACCGCTGATTTTTAACGCCGACCAAATTGAAGAGAGCGGTCAACAGCAAAATTGGCTGGGGGGCATTTCCACGACGGCTTTACAACAGGGAGAAGAACATGCGCTTCTGTTTGCTCGGTGGTTATTAAAAAATAAAGCGCAGCCTGACTTTCCGCTAGCCTATCTATCTGGAAATGAAGCCTATATGGGGACCCAATCAGGACTAAGCATGGTGCCCTACATTCGAGAAGGTCGTCGGATTTTAGGACGTACGGCCTACGGAGATGATGCGTTTTTGATGCGTGAAGCTGATTTAAGAACCGATCAGCCTGGTGGTCGAGACTTTACGCCAACAACAGTAGCTGTCAGCCACTATGACATTGATATCCATGGCTGTCGATATCGTAATGGAGAGCCCTCCTGGGAGGCCGGTAGCGCTCCTGCTAAAGAATTTGTTGTGCGTCCGGTACACATTCCATTAGAGAGTCTGATTCCTCAGGAGGTAGATAATCTTCTGATGGGGGGCAAGAGTATTGCCGTAAGTCATATTGTCAATGCGCTGACACGGGTACATATGAGCGAATGGGGAATTGAGGCAGCGGCTGGCGTCACCGCAGGATGGTTGATTACACAGCCTGATCTGTCAGTGCCCGAGATTGTGGAGCAAGAATATATGACTGACTTGCAAGCACAAATGGTGGATCAAGGTTTAAGGTTGACCTGGTAAAGCCTTTGTCTCTAATCATCGTCAGGACATGGTCGAAGTGTAACGGAAGGGACGTATACTGTGCTGGGGCTTAGGAGCAAGCGATTGATAAATTCCAAACATATTTAAGCTGAAGAGATGCTCCATGGAAGGACCATACATCCAAAAGTGGAACTTCATTGATTTTGCTTGCTTAGGAACGGACGATAGGACCAATGCCCAGTGCAAAATTAATAATGTTGTCTAAACTGTTCGTAAGCTTCTACCGCTTCATTCAAGAAACTTTGCCATTGCTTTGGTTGTTTGCAGTGGCCTTGATAATAATAGATTAGTAATCGCCCTATGCCTTCGGTAGAAATTCCTCGTTGTCGTTGGTAGAAAGTGAGTAGTCCCTCGTGAAACAGCGTCCGAATACTGTCTTCATCACTGCCTTTGAGTAAATATCGACTGGAAAAATCGGGATGAGAATCAAAGTCTATGTCTTTGTAGCCAAACAGGTTGCCGACTTTATGAAAGAGATTTTCAGGGACGAGAAAAAAGCTGGGTAAATGTAACTCGTCCGATTCTATAAAGACAACGGTTTGACTATGGGTAGATTTATGTTTACCAGAACCAGTCGTATATCTGTATTCCCCAATGGAGACTGTTGCCTTCTCCTGTGTGCCTTGGATTAAATGCTTCAATCTGCGATTACGACCCTTTGTGAACAGATCAAATTGCCAAATTGTTGTGGGTAGATAGGCTTGAGGATTTTCGCAATAGTTAAAGCCGAGAGTGTCGGCTAGTTGTTTGATTGCTTCAGTCCGTTTGCGATCCAGAACAATGCCGATGGCAATAGCGCCTATGAACAATGCAAGGAAGAGAAAAATAATAATCCAACTGTCCATTGTAGGCTCCTTATCGCTATCCTTTAGAATCTACGAAACTGAATCTTTGATTGATAATTTGAGAGTTCCCAATAATGATGCTTCCACGGGACTACAACTAATTCCAGACTCTATGGATAAAACGGACTGTTTATGGATCATGACAATGGTTGAAGGCTGATAGGGGGCGTAGCTAGAAACATATGGATTAAGCAGTATGTACAGCTACATGAAAGCGATGCAGGCAGTTGGTATGAGCTTGTGAGTCAGTAGGCCGTAACTTGCCCAAATAGCCTTAATCACCTTGGGCTGCAAGTCCTGATGGATAGTTATAGGTGGCCTTTTAATGCGTTTAGTTCCTCTCGTATTGAGAGTGGTTTATAGCCAATTTCAAAGGCTTTTGAACTGTCTAAGGAAACATCAGGCGGTCGAGGGGCTGACATTTTGACATCCTGTTGGCGGGCCGGTTTGAGCCCATCAGTAGGCAGTGCAAATATCTCTATCATCAGACGGCCAAACTCATAGCGAGAGATTCTTTCTTTACCCCCCAGGTGAATGATGCCTTGAACTTTTTGTAGCGCTAAAAGTAAGCCCTTGGCAGCAGTCGTACCACTCGCAGGGGTACGAATTTCGTCTGTAAATAGCTTGAGTTCTTGTTTGTTGCGCAGTTTTTGGAGGAAAGGCTGAAGAAAACTGCTGGCTGTGGGAGGAGCAGCCCCAAACATCAGCGGCATCCGACATATAGCTGTCTTGGGATAGCGTTTGAGTACTTCGAGCTCCGCCAAAGCTTTTTGTTCGCCATAAAGATTGATGGGGGACGGCGAATCGTCCTCTCGATAGGGTGGATTTAGGCCATTAAATACTTGTTCACTGGAGGCGAACGCCAAAGGAATATCGGCATCAGCACATAGCTCTGCAAGGTCGCGGGGCACAATGACATTTATCCGGTGAGAAGCGGCAGGATCTTCCTGACAACGGTTAGGACTGGACTCGGCGGCCAGATGGACAACGGCATCAGGCTGGATTGTTTGAAACAGGGTATGGAGTTCCTGAGTATTGGTCAAATCGGCCTTAAGTAGAGTGGTGCCCGGTATGGTCAGAGGTTTTGACCGATAAATGCCATACACCTCCCAGTCTGTTGCAACCTGACATAGGTGCCAACCGAGAAAGCCACTGGCTCCTGTAACGATTAATTTAGGCATGAGATATGAGATAAAAAGTTATCGTTTATGAGGTCAGGACGTAGTGTAGAAAAACAGCAACGGCTATGGCTACATATCCCCATAGTAAATTTCTCATCACGGGAGGCATCCGTTGTGGCTGCTGAGATAACCCTTGACCAGTCACAATTTGGGTTAAATCTCGCTGACTGCGCTCGGCCTCGTAGTGAAATGCGCCTAAAAAGACCCCGCAGGCCACCAGAGGGATGCCCAACATGCCTATCTTCATTAAGGGAGAAATCTCCCCTAAGAAGGTCATCGGTACAGTGGCCGAATACCAAATTCCTAACCATACGGCCATAAATGCCAGGATAAGCGGGTGCAGCTGCATCCTAATATGGACAGCTGTGCCTACAGGCAAGAGTTCAAACCGCCCCTGAATATTGGGCAGAAACGAATTGCGGTAGTGAATAATGCGACGAATTTCAAATCCTACGTCAGAAATGGTGCCCTGGTAAGGGGCATGATTGTAAGAAACATTCCACCGCACTAGCTTAGGCTCATCAATGTGCTTTGCTAATTGCTGTTTTACTTGTACTAAAGGGGCGGTAGTTTTTAACGTAAATATTCTGGAAGGAAGGATGTTCATAATCAACGTAATGCTGATTATATCTACAGCCTTATGCTTAGAGTTTCCATATGTTGAGGACTCAGTTGCAGGTATAAACGGAAATACCCATACTTGCTTGCTCCCGCAGATATCGATGCCTAACCTTCTGTTCCAGTGGTAATGAAAGCCCGTTGTCATCCTTTACTCAGTTGAGAGTTGGCAAGGGGCCTTGATAGTGTTTCATCATCCGGATTATCTGCTAATGAGATGTATCCCTACTTGTTTCTATGGTGGCGTAGCATCATTCTGATATGAAGCAACTGCTCAGACTTTTGATAATTGCTGGTTTTTGTATGGGGACGCTGGGGCAGTGTGCTAATAAATCCTTAGTGGAGATCTCCCAATCGCAACAGTTATGCCACCAGGAAGATACCCACGATACTGCCACATACCGTCAGGCACTAAAGCGTCAGCCAAGCGATATGCATGCCTTGGTTCAATTGGGATATGAACAGATCAAAGCGACAAAGGGGCAGGCTGCGATCGCAACATTTACTCAAGCCCTCACACTGGCCAGTCAAGACATCGAAAAAATTGAGATTTATCGAGGATTAGGAGAAGCCTATCTTGTCGCGGAAAAGTTTGAGATGGCTGGGGATGCATTTCTTCAAGGCCTGCGTCTAGAGCTACCCTCATCCCATGGGTCAAGCCTGGAAGAGCAAGTTGGCTTTCGCATGGCAATGATCTACTATCATCGCTGTGATTGGGAGTCTGCGATCTCGTCATTTAGAGAATCATATGGTTTTTTGGAACGCCAGAGCCACTGGCTGGATTTTTATCTCACATCTCTGACTCATGTCTATACCTGGTCAGAACTTCAGGCCTATTTTGCTAAGCACCATCGGCCCTTAGAAAGGATTGAATCGTTAGGTGTCGGGCATAAATATGCAGCCCAGTTAAAACAAGACGAGGCGATCGCGATCTACCAGCAATTCATACCAGAGATACCGCTAACTAACGATACTCCAGCCTCCCAAGAGCTAGTGGCCCAGTATTTACTAGGAGAAGGTCTGGCACTTGGCAAACAGTATGATCAGGCGGCTAGTGTATTGCAGAATGTGTACCAGACTGTGCAAGACAATCCGGCCCTAGCTGCTGATATTCCAGTCGAATTACTCCGTTCAACATTATCTACCGTTTGGGTACAGCAACAGCAGTTCGACAAAATTGAAGCATTGTGGTCAACTTTATATCCAGAGCCATCGATGCGAGATTTCAAGCTAGGTGAATTTTACTTATGGTTAGACTCACCTCAAGATACGTTACCGCTTGCAGAACAACAGTGTGAGCAGTCTATTCAAGCTCGTCCTTCGGCTGATGCCTATGAATGTTTAGGGGATGCGGCCTTTAGAACACAGCAGTATCAAACAGCCGTTGTCGCATATCAGCAAGCTTATGAACTAGGCAAGAAGGTAGGTATGCTAGATAATTTAAGCTACAGCTATGAACAATTAAAACAATATGACAAGGCTATCGAAACAATTCAACGACTTATAGAAACTGAGGACGAAAATCAGGGTACCGCTGTTATATCTGTTGCTTACCAACAACTGGCACATCTTTACATCAAGCAACAACGGTGGTCTTTAGCACAAGAAGCTTTTGAACGGAGTTATGCATTGGCCAATCCTTCCGATGATGCAGAGACCGCAACAGCCAAAGGTGAGCTTGCCTATGGTCAAGAACTACTTGAAGCAAATGAATATGATCGTGCGATCTCAGCCTGTGATTCTGCTGTCTCCAGCCTGCCTCAAAATCCAGAACCATTAATTTGTCTAGGCGCTGCCTATCAAAATAAAGGAAACCTGGATCAAGCTTTGAATTATTTAGAACAGGCACAAAGCTTGGCTCCTTCTGATCAAGATGATTTCCATAGTCTTGTAGTCAGTTCTTTTTATCAACAGGGAGAGTTACAGAGTTATCAACCGGATGCTTATCAAAGCATCACGCAATTGCAGTATTATTTGCCGAGCATGGCTGCTCGGGCTCAGGTTAATGAGACTCTAGGAGAGATATTACTTGCGCAGCAGCAGTATGAAAAAGCTGCTCTAACTTTCAAGACTGCCTTGTATGAGTATCCGCTATCGGCTCGTGCATCGTTAGGATTGGCAAAGTCATTGGTGGCCCAGGAATATTATGGAGGTGCGATCGCGGTTCTTAATCGTTATCTCAAGGTTGATCCAGAGCATGCAGAGGCGCAGGCTTTATTGGAAGAAACTCTCTTAGCGTATTAGAACGACGTGGTTTGGTTTTACCAGTGTTAAGGAGACTGCACTCAACTAAGATCCCAGCAAGTGGAGAGTGTGTTCCCTTCTGTAGATGACTTTTATGAGTATTCCAACTGAGGAACAAACTGCTTTCGTTCAAGCTACTGAGGATATCTATCTGCCTAGCGGGTATCAGAAAGAGAGGTCCGTAGATGTTTGGAGACTTTGGCAGCGGTGCGTTTCAGCACACCTATGGGACTATAAGGGCTATGACATCCGTGTGTATGCGATTGTTAGGCAGTATCTGGATTCTGTTCAAGGGATTCCATTTCGTCCGTGTTGGATGAAGCCCTGACGCTGCGAGAGTCGCTCGTAGTATGCGTAGACCGCAGGAAGAGTAGGTCGCTCCATCGGAGTGGAAAACCAGCGATGTGTTGAGAGCCCGACGACGATGTCGGCCAAAGTAAAATCGCTTCCGACCACGAAATCACCCGAACGCTCGAGCTGTCGCTCAAGAAGAGTCATGTTGCGATTCCAATCATGAATACTTGCATTGACCGCAGCAACATCTGAGTAGGCAGGGTCTTTCCTAACGAGCGACATGAATGCGAAACGCCAAGAAGTATTGAGTTCGGTTGCCTGCCAATCCATCCACTGTTCGACATGTGCTCTCGACTTGGGTTCGTCAGGAAGAAGGTCCCAGCGCTTCGCGCAGGAGGCGAGATAGCGACAGATTGAGTTCGACTCCCAAAGCACGAAGCTATCGTCAATGAGAACGGGGACGAGCGCGTTGGGATTGAGGTCGAGGAATGCGGCATCAGATAGATCACGTTCCTCCGAGCCCCAATGTTCGAGCTCGTAGGCAAGGGAAAGTTCTGTACAGGCCCAGAGAACTTTACGTACGTTGATAGAGGTAGATTTGCCGAGGACTCTTAGCATCTACTCGTAATGTTTTCCTAAAGAATCTATGCAAGCCGTGAGAGAGTAGAGAAACCAACCTAAACCCTCTCACATTAGGAGAATAGCATGAAGATTCTAGCGATTGATCTAGGCAAATTCAACTGTGTATCGTGTCTGCTGGACACCGAGAATAACGGAACTGAATTTGACACATTCAAAACATACCGACGGGAATTTAAAGAAATATTACGTCATACTCAACCGCACCTGGTGGTAGTGGAAACATGTTCGATTACCGGCTGGGTGCATGATCTGTGTGTAGCCGAAGACTATCGAGTGCTGGTGGCCGATCCGAGTCAGGAGGCCTGGCGGTGGAAAAACGTCAAACGCAAAACCGATAAAGACGATGCCTTGAAGTTAGCAAAACTGGCTGCTCTGGAGCAAATCAACCCAGTGTATGTGCCGTCACCAGAGAACCGACAATATCGGCACTTGGTGAAATATCGTAAAGTGGTCGTTTGGCGTATCAATCGGATTCAAAATGCGATTCGTGCGTTGTTTGATCAACAAGGGGTGAAAATGCCATCAGGACACCGAGCCTGGACCGTACAAGGAATTGATGAATTAAGCCAACACCGACGAGTCCTGGCGGAGTGCGATGAGCACAATCTATGGCGTGGGGAATTAGATTTAGAATTAA
>JBCCJR010000256.1:0-7710 GCA_039045805.1 Cyanobacteria bacterium P01_C01_bin.118 | reverse complement strand
GGTTTGGATTCCTCCACAAACGCGAGAAGTGTTCTATCAAGAACTTAGCAACGGCAGATTACGCAATCAGGAATGGAAAGTCCAAAACGCACTAGGAGAAGTTAAAACTATCCTGTTATCTGCGGAAATTATTCATTTCCAGGAATCAACCGCTATCTTGACCATTGGTAATGATATTAGCGATCGCACCCTTGAACAAACCGAGCTACGCCAAAGCGAAGAACGTTGGCAACTAGCCTTAAAAGGCAACAACGATGGTATTTGGGATTGGAATATCGCTGCGGGTGAAATTTTCTACTCAGAACGCTGGAAAGCCATGTTAGGTTACGGCAACGATGAAATTGACAACGATAAAAATGAATGGAAACAGCGGCTGCATCCCCAGGATCGCGATCGAGTCCTCCAAGCCACCCAAGAACATTTAGACCAAAAAACATCATTTTTTAGCGAGGAATATCGACTACGTTGCAAAAATGGTGACTATAAGTGGATCTTAGATCGCGGCCAGGCACTCTGGGACCATGAGGGTAATCCCATTCGTATGGTGGGGTCCCATACAGATATTAGCGAACAAAAACAATTTGAGGCCATTATTCAACAACAGGAACAGTTTTTGCGAAGTATCTACAACAGTGTCGAAACCGGTATTTTTGTCGTAGATGTCCTGGGCTCTCAACAGTTTCGATACGTTGACTCCAATGCTACTGTTAAACGTATATCCGGTGCTAGCAGACCATTTATGGATGCCACCCCCGAAGAACTTTTCACATCAAGCACAGCAGTTGAAATCAATAGGAAATATCAATCTTGTGTTGATTATGGGGAAACACTTACATTTGAAGAAAAACTTTTGATCAATGAGCGATGGACTTGGTGGTTAACCACACTCAACCCACTCAAAAATGAAGCGGGTCAAGTCTATCGAATTATTGGGACCACCATCAATATCACCCAAAGAAAAACTACAGAAGAAGCCCTTGCTCAGCAAGTTCAAAGTGAACAACTGCTTAGTAGCATTAGTAATCAGGTTCGTCAAAGTCTCAATACTCAAAAAACATATCCAACAACTGTCGATCAAATTGGTTTAGCCTTTGGAGCCAGCCGTTGTTGTCTACATATTTATGGTGAAACACCCATTCCCCATATTACTAATGCAGCAGAGTATCTCATTCCCGATTATGCCTCCTGCCTAAATTCTCAGGTACCTATTACAGATAATCCCCACATCCAAGCTGTTTTAGCCCAGGATCTAGCCATCGTCATCAACGATGTCACAGCAGCCCTTTTACTGCAAACAGTACAGCCTTTTTGGGATAGTTTACAGATCAAGTCAATGATGGCTATTCGCACATCCTATCAGGGTAAACCCAATGGAGTGATTGAAGTGCATCAGTGCGATCGCCAACGCACATGGCTCCCTTGGGAAATCGATCTCCTAGAAGATGTTGCCGCTCAAGTCGGAATTGCCATTGCCCAAGCCCATCTCTTAGAACAAGAACGCACTCAACAAGAAGCCCTCATTCGCCAAAATACGGCCCTAGAGCAAGCTATCGAAGCAGCCCAGCAAGCTAGTCAGGTCAAAAGTCAGTTTCTGGCCAATATGAGCCATGAACTACGGACACCTCTCAATGCCATTCTGGGATTTGTACAAATTATGCAGCGTACACTCAAAAGTAACCCCCAACGATTTCAGCAAGAATCAGCAAACCATCTCCAGATCATCGAAAATAGCGGCGATCATTTACTTACCCTGATCAATGACATTCTGGACATGGCCAAAATTGAGGCCGGACAGATGACTGTCAACTCTAACGCCTTTAATCTCCACACGCTACTAGGGAGTATCAAAGCTATGTTTCAAGCCAAAGCGCATGAAAAAGAGCTGACATTGAAGTGTGAATACGCTCCCGAAGTCCCCAAATATATCGAAACTGACGAAGCAAAACTGCGCCAAATTCTCATCAACCTTGTGGGCAATGCCATTAAATTTACTCACGTCGGTCACGTCATTATTAAGGTCTGGGGCCAGCAAACACTCCATGTCGAAGTACAAGATACCGGCAAGGGCATTCCTTTACAAGATATTGATCTGCTATTTGACGCGTTTTATCAGACCCAGGCTGGCATGCAAGCCCAGGGAGGCACTGGACTGGGGCTAAGCATTAGCCAAAACTATATCAAGCTTCTGGGGGGCAATCTATCGGTCGCCAGCACCCCAAATCAAGGCAGCGTCTTTCAGTTCAGTATTCCTGTCACCGTGATTAAACATTCCGAGACCAGCCTAGATACGCCAGATTTGACTGTTGTCCGTTTGGCCCCTAGCCAGCCAAACTACCGCATTCTAGTGGTCGAAGATAAGTGGACCAGTCGTACCCTGCTGATAAAACTCTTAGAGTCAGCCGGATTTGACGTACAGGGTGCAGACAATGGCAAAATAGCCCTAAAAATTTGGGAAGAATGGCACCCCCAGCTGATCTGGATGGATATGCGCATGCCGGTCATGGACGGATATGAGACCACCCGGCATATTCGTTCCCACGATCTGGGTCAAGCAACGATCATTATTGCCCTAACAGCCAGCGTTCTTACAAACGAAAAACAAGTCATTCTAGCCGCAGGGTGCGACGACTTTGTTCGCAAACCCTTCCAAGAGAAAATCATTTTTGAAAAACTACAGCAATATCTCGGCGTTCAGTACATTTATGAACAACCCAGTGATATAGATGTAACAACATCCCTAGAAAAAATGCCGCAAATTTCATCTAAACTACTCGCCCAACAGCCGCAATCATGGCTTACACAGCTGCATTCAGCAGCAAGCTTAGCCGATTCAGAATGGGTTTTTGAGCTGATCAAACAGCAGCCAATCGCTAACAAACCATTAACCAATAGCCTGATTAAGCTAGTTAAAGGATTTCGTTGTGACCTCATAGCAGAGGCTTCTAATTTGGCTTTACAACAAGATAAAGCTTAGCTTTATTATAAAAATACAGACAAAATAGCGGCCTTAGTGCCTCATATACATTATCGATAATTGATTCAAGCCCTTATCACCCACTCTTGCACTAATCGCCATGACCACACCATCAGGAAAGTTAAGAGATACATACCTTTCTGGAGATATCTTGGTCGTAGACGATGTTCCTCCAAATCTAGATTTTTTATCTACAGTATTAACCCAACAGGGGTACAAAGTTCGCAGTGCCATCAACGGCGAAGTTGCCATTAAAATAGCCAAAGCGGCCCAACCCGATCTGATTCTCCTTGACATTAAAATGCCCGGTATGGATGGCTATGAAGTGTGCCGTCTACTCAAAGCGAACCCCCTTACCCAAGCAATTCCGATTATTTTCCTCAGTGCCCTCGACGAAACGGATGATAAGGTCAAAGCCTTTGGCATGGGGGGTGTTGATTATATTCCCAAACCATTTCAGGCAGAAGAACTATTAGCACGGGTTGGCAATCACCTAAAACTTCGAGCCGCTCTGTCAGAAATACAAAAGCTCAACTCGGAGTTAGAACAGCGTGTAAATCAACGCACAGCTCAGCTAGAACAAGAAATTGGAGAACGGCTGCAGATACAAGAAAAGATTGTCCATATGGCCACCCATGACGAGCTCACAGGGCTGCCCAATCGTTTTTCTCTACTGCAAAGGTTACAACAGGTACTAGACCGGTCCAGCTTAAATAAAAACACTGGAATTGCTCTAATCTTGCTGCAGTGCAACAGACTTAATTTAGTGCAAAACTCTCTAGGTCACAAAGCCGTGGATCAGTTTCTAGTCGCTATGACACGACGACTAGAAACTCTCATAGATCAAAATTCCCTATTAGCAAGCTCTAGAGAAAACACGTTTGCCATCCTAATAGATAACAATCAAGATACAGAAGAAATTCTTGAGTTTGCTCAACGGATTCAACAGGATTTTAACTATCCATTTTATATCAGCAATCATTCAATCTATGGACAGGTCGATATTGGTATCGTATCAAGCTCTCAAAATTATAAACAAGCCGCCCATATGCTCCGGGATGCTGATACCGCCTTATCTAGGGCTCATGCTGACAGTATTGGTAAGATACAGATTTTTCGCACTGAGATGCACCAGGATACCCTGTCATCCTTTCGCATCCAAAATGAGCTTCAGCGTGCACTAGAAAATCATGAGTTGCACCTGGTTTACCACCCCATTATTTCCCTAGCAGACAACTATCTGAATGGCTTAGAGGCATTGGTGAGGTGGCATCACCCAGACAGAGGTATTATTGAAGCTGCAGACTTTATCAGTATTGCAGAAGAGACTGAGCTAATTCTTGATATTGACCGCTATGTCTTAGTCAAAGCCTGCAGCCAGCTTAAAGCCTGGGAAGAACAGAATTTACTACACACTTCCTTTAGGCTCCACGTTAATCTTTCTGCCAAACAACTTGCTCAGCCTGACTTTATTGACTATCTGGACAGGCTGTTAGGAGAAACCCAGGTTGATCATCAAAACCTGGCGTTTGATATTACTGAATATGGCCTCATGCAAAAAACTGAAACAGTACTGACCACCCTAGAACAGCTCAAACGCTATCAAATTATGGTGAGTATCGATGATTTTGGCACAGGCTCTTCATCCCTCAGCTATTTGTATAGTTTAAAGATTGAAAACTTAAAAATTGATCGCTCCTTTATTCGTCAGATGAATAGCACCGCTAAAGGGTTAAAGGTGATCAAAGCTATTGTTAAACTGGCTCACGAATTAGGCATGACGGTCACCGCCGAGGGAGTGGAAAATTCTATCCAACTGGCCACCTTAGAAACGTTGGGATGTGAGTATATACAGGGTTACCTATGGGGGAGACCTAGCGACGGTCAAACTATCACGGCTCAGCTGTAGGGTCCAACAACGACACTCACACCTATTTAAACGCTATGAGATTGGCTCCCTTAGGAGCTATGAAGTCAAACTTATGTAAACTAATGCAGAACTGGCAAAATACATGGGGACAATCACCCTCTCAACCTGCTCTACTAACCTAACTCTAAGTCACCCAGTGGTTGTCACTACCCACTTGATTAATCAGTCCCCCGGCGCAGAGTTGGTAGGCGGAGTCACCCTATATTTTGAACCGACGACAACACCATCCATTGAACTAATTACCACACCCAACATTGACTGCAGTTACAGAAACGCCGTTGCCCAGGGCATTCACAATAGCCTGACTGAGGACATAACTGGCTTACGCATCTGGTGGTGAAACTGGCTCTGGCATCCCGTTGACTCCAGGCCCAAGGCATTTACTCGTGCTGCAGAGATTGCCACCACAGCTATCTTGCCGTGGTTATCTCGCAAAGATTTTCTAGAAGATGCTGCCCCACAAGAGACGAAAATATCACCGCCTTTTCCCAGCAATATATTTGAGCACTGCCCAGTACGACCAACAGGAATCCCCCATCTATACCCACCCACCACTGCTTGCTGGACAGTCAAAACACCGCTTATTTCCCATATCACTCGGCTACAAGGCGCTCATCTGTTATCCACCAATACCAATACGCCACATCGTCTCATTGGATCTTCAATAGTCACTGAAACTACTCTCTCCTTTAAGTCAATTGCCAGCACTCAACGCGTCTGTCCAGTGGATAAACTCCCAGAATTCCATCGTGAGCATAGAGAGATTTTCAATACCTTTGCCGATACTATTCGTAGCCAACTTCCCAATGCCAGAGGCTTTGATATCATGGTACAACAGCTCAATCATCACTCAAACAGTTCACACAGCAAGCAGCAAAAATCGCCTAAGTTTTACCAAGCTAGATGTCTAGCCATACTCACAGCCGCCTTGCAACAGGCCATCAATGTTCGAGGCTGTCGCTAAGCTAATTTTAGAAGTCAGAGGAAAGTTTTGTTTGTCTGTAGGCATAGATGCCTAAACCACCGGATAGGAGCACCGCGATCGCAACCACAGCAGCCGTAATCCGAGCATTGGCCTGCACCGTCTCTAATAGCTCAGCCTGAGGAACAAGACTGAGCATCAACCAATTCAGACCTAACTCACGCCCAATGGGATTCGCATGAATAATATAGGTCTGATCATAAACCTTGAGAGTTAACACTGTCTGACTATTAATGGCCTCCAAAGAGGTAAGCCGCTCCACCAATGCTTGAGTCGCCATCGCAATGGCCATATTTTCACTATCAGCAGCCTGCACCCGCACCCCCACATTGTTTGCTAGCACCAGGGGGCTTTTTGAGGACGTAGCCAACAGATCTCCCGATACCTCCAGCAGAGCAATATCAACCGCCATCGCCTCATCCATCGCCTTCAGCTTTTGCTGCAAAGGAATTAACGATACATCTACAGCCGCTACACCTTGAAACTCGCTGGCTGAATTATAAATAGGTTCCGCCAGGGTAAAGCCTAATTGTTGCGAATTCCCACTAAAGTAAGGAGCAGAGAAGGAAGCTGGCTCTGGAAACATAGTGCTCCTATACCAGGGACGAACCCGAGGGTCATCTTGATGTTTTACCGTCTGAGCCATGCGTTCTCCCCTAGCATCCACCACATAGGAGATACGCTGACCATCAGTTTGATCATCCATTAGCTCTAACTTAAATTTCTCGCCGTCAATGCCAAAATGAACAAAATCTCCTTTTTCAGTCCCTACATACACATTTTCAATAGCAGTGTCAGCCATTCTAAATTGTTGCCAAATATAGGCTTGTAGCGCTTCTGAATCATTGATATCAAGAACACCATATTTAGATGCGATCGCAACCGACCGACTAAACGAATAACTTTGTTCTATATCCTTTTCGATAGTCTGTTGAATTGTCTGATGCATTTGTTGGCTTAGTTCTAAAGCCAGATCTGTTGCCGCTTGTTGACTATTGCGTAAAGACAACCAACCAATAAGACCAAGCGGGATAATGCTTGTCACCAACAGGGCTATCAAACGAGTGGGAGGAAGTTCATACCTATCAAAGCAATTATGGGAAATAAAGACGTCTTTCAGGGGGTTCATAGCCAAATGATTGGGGGGCAAATAGTCATTGACTCTTGACAACAATTATCTGCAAAATTCTTAAAAAGACCGGATTTCAGCCAGAGAGTTTATCATCCACCTATCAAAAAATAGCCATCGTTGACGTTTGTATGAAACTCGGAACACACCTAGAAATTTTGTTTTATCCTCCAACTATTGCAACATTCGCACCAGTTTTGTACTAATGATTACTTAAGTGACAAAATAATTTAGTTCACTTGTATTAACCTAATTGGTTTAGGTATCATAGGGGACGTACCCTGACGCCTCGTTCGGATGGATAGCGCCAGCCCATACACAATTCCAGAAATATTGCCAGGGATTGAGCTAAGCGAGGAGCAGTGGGAGGCACTGCAGGCCATTGAGGAATTTTTACAAAGCCCAAGCAAGCTGTATTTGCTAACGGGCTATGCGGGCACCGGTAAAACCACCCTGCTACAGGCTTTGATTACCGACCTTCGCAACCAGGGCTGTGACTGGCCCATCGTACTGACCGCCTTTAGCAATAAGGCTACCAAAGTCCTTAAAACCATGGCTGCTCAATGGGATATTAAGGATGTAGAGTCAGTCACCTGCTGTCGCCTATTAGGTTTAAAACCTGTAATCGATACCGGCAGTGGCGAACAGATCTTTAAGTCGGTCAGCGACCAGCACAATCAGGTGCCGGACTATCG
>JBCCJR010000255.1:0-7735 GCA_039045805.1 Cyanobacteria bacterium P01_C01_bin.118 | reverse complement strand
GGGGGTGGGGGGAATGGAGCGAACCGACGGCATATTGGAATCAGGTTGAGGCGGAGGGCCAGGAATAGAGGTGTAGTATGGAGCTGCCAGGTTTAAAGCTTCCATCAGTAGGGACTGTGCTATGGCACTCTCACCCAGGTTGTTGTAACTATCGGCCAGAGTACTGAGGGCGGCAGCTTTAGAGACTCCATAGGAAATGCTATCGGTGCTGTTTCGCACCTGTTCCAGAATGGCCAGTTGGTCTGCTGGGTCTAGATATGTGGCAGCGTCAACAATCGCCTCTATTGTTTTCGGTCTGTCTTGATGATCTGTGATGGTGTTGCTGATAGTGAGAGCCTGTTGCAACAGGTCTTGGGTACGGTTTGGGTCAATCCTTTGGTAGGCAACTGCCAGTTTGCTTAAGGAAATTGCTTTGCGCCAGGGGATATCCAGCTCATTGGTAAGGGTGAGCGTTTTATCCAGTAAAGATTGGGCCAGTTCCTGTTGTCCCAGATCACCATAAATCTTGGCAACGTCTTGCCATACTGAGATAAAGTCCCAATCACTTTCAGCTGATTGATCGACAATTTCCAGGGCAGACTCTAATGCAACTTGGGTATGTTCGGAATTGTTCAGTTTTGTGGCTATTTGGATTAGGTCGTCTATGGCGAGGGCAACGGACCAATAAGAAAAGGGTCTAAACTCTATCAGAGCCTGTTCGACGATGCGTTGGTGCCAGTTAATGTCGCCTAGTTGCAGGGCTGCGATCGCGCCGTAAAGCAACGCAACTGTTCTAGCTTCCGACTGGTTAATCTGCTCTGCTTCAGAAAGAAGAATCTCTAATAGAGCTGTTGTCTGGGGGGCTGGTTCCAACTCACCGATCTGGCTAGCTAGCTGGCTAAATAACCGGGACTGCTCATCCGACGTATCGATTGGCTCGTAATCTAGTGCTGGGTCTCTGGGCTGCGGTGCTACGACAGGAGCTGGTTTAAGGGCTTCTTCTAGCGTAGACAAGGTCCGATTATTGTTGCCTAATTGGTGGTAGACCGCTGCGATTTTAGCCAGGGTGTAGCCCTTTTCTCGGCTAAAATCTAGCTTGGTAGCAATGGCCATGGCCTCCTGCAACACTCTCTGAGTCCAGTCCTCGTTTCCGTATTGATGGGACAGTAGAGCCAAATCAGCTAATAGAGACGCTTTTTGATTGCTATCATCCATGAGCATCGTTGTCGTACGGGCACTGTCCAAAATCGATTGGGCAGAATCGTTACGGTTAAGTTGGCCATAAACGCGGGCAATATCTTTATGGTTTGCAGCCCTTTTACCCGGATCCGGATCCTGCTTAGCAAGCCTAATAGCCTGTCGTAGGAGTTCTCCACTGCGGTCAGAGTCATCCAGCAGACCATAACCAAGGGCAATTTGTGGCAACATGTAAAGCTTTATCGATGACGACTCAAGCTGGTTGGTAATGTCGAGTGCTGTTTGTAAAAATGCCTCATTTGGTAGTCCCGCCTCGCTTGATAAGGCTGTTGCGATGGCAGGAGGCGTTGGGGTGTAGATTTCAGTAGTCTTAGCTGAAACGTCTAACGGAGCGGCTTTGATTGGTTTTGGGATTAGTATGCTGAAGCTGCCATACGCCATCCCTGTGGCTAGAAATACAGCTGTGCCTGTGTGAACCCACGACTGGAGAGCGGACCATCGCTGAGTGTGGCTGATTATGGGGTTTTGACGATGAGTAACAGGCATTTTTCCTGGCTTTATGGCAAATACGTAAGTCTATGCCTATTAAAACTGGGGCGATGACAGTCTGTATTGCAGTTTTCTGAAAAGGTGCTGGGGTGAAGCGGCCTGTCGAAATGTTGCTGACGGGTTAGACCGACTACAGTAAGAACGCTATAACAGGAACAGTTGATTTTAGGTTGTTTATGACTCCTACTCAGACGGTGCCGGTAGAGCTTGATGATGGTTCGATGCTTTATGTGAAGGTGGAAAGTGATGGTCCGGTGCGACGTAGTGTGTCGGGCAACGGTGGGCTGGGACCCAAGCAGACGTTTGCAACGGTGACGTCGTCGATTGAGGGGATTGTGAAGGCGATCGCGAAGCCGATTAATGCGGCGAAACCGACGAAGGCGAGTGTGACGTTTGGGGTGGAGGTGGAGGTCCAGGAGGGGATGTTGATTGCGGCGCTGGCGAAGGGGACGGGTAAGACGAGTTTGGAGATTACGTTGGAGTGGGAGAAGGGGGATGGGGATTAGTTGATTTGGTCAGGGACTGGCTTAGTTTGCCTGGTGGGGAAGCGTTAGCTCGCCCAGGGTTCAAAACCCAGGGCTAACAGGATCAAAACCTGCTAGACACAGATCTTGCATCTGGCAGCGCTAACCCGCCTTGGACTCAAAGTCGCAAGGCTAACAGGATCAAAACCCGCTAAAGGGGTTAAGAGATCGGCGAAAGCTATATAAGTAGAGATTTATAGCTAATCTTGTCGCTACTCTGCGAGAAGTCTTACGCCTATAGCGACAGCCCTCAATTAGCGGTGGGTTTTAAACCCAGCGTGGGTGTTTGCTTTTTTTCCGATTGCAAACACTTTAAGTTGTAATGATAAGAGTATCTGAAAGTCGTTGTGTGAGTAGTTCCTGTGAGTAATCTCCGCGTTGATGAGCTGTTGCAACGGTGCGTGGTGAAGCTGTCGGTGCGGGAGACTGGCGATGTGGGCACGGGCTTTTTTATTGCGCCGGGGTTTATTTTGACCTGTGAGCATGTAGTACGGGGTGGTCAGACTTGCTCGGTGCGTTATGGGGATAGTGAGGAGTTTGCAACGGCTGAGGTGGTGGGTCGCTGGGCGGACTGTGATGTGGCGTTGCTGGCGTTTGAGTCACCCGATTTGCCCTGTGTGATGGTGGATGGGGCGTTGCAGCCGAGGGATGAGCTGTTTTTGTTTGGCTATCCGACTGGGGAGTTTGCGGATGGGTGTCCGGTGACGGCGAGTTTTGAGGGGATTGCGCCGGGACCGCCGAGGGAGATTAAGTTTAAGGCGGGGCGGATTACGCAGGGGATGAGTGGATCGCCATTGTTGAATCTGCACACGGGCAAAGTGTGTGGGATGGTGACGTTTACGCGAGATGAAAGAAGTGATTTGGGCGGTGGGGCGGTTCCGGCGGCGGATATTTGGCGGTGTTTGGCTTCTGAAAAAATATCTGAAACGTTGAGGCAGGGGAATCGGGAGTTTCATCAGCGAGATGGGCGATGGCGGGAGGCGTTGCCGCAGACAGAAGGGGAAGGGGAAGGACAAGGACAAGTATCCATAAACCAATCTGTCGAAGGGAATCAAAATATTACTGTTGGTTCCATTAGTGGTAATCCCACCATCATTGGCAATCAAATCATTGAAAATATGTTGCTGCCGAAATCAGTTCCGACTTTAATCGGGATTCCCAGTAACTTACAAGAGCGTGGGAGTCTTACGTTTGTTGGACGTGATGAAACCCTGGAAGATCTGCATGCAAAACTACAAACGAGTCATACTCTGGCGATTACTGCCCTGCAAGGGATGGGTGGCATTGGCAAAACAGAGATGGCTGTGCAGTATGCTCAGCTTTATAAAAAGCATTACCCCAGTGGGGTATGTTGGCTCAGTGCTCGTGGGGCAGAGGTAGGGGCTCAGCTGGTGAACTATGCAGTGAAAGTTCTTAGACTACCGCAGCCGGAGGGATCGCTGGCGGATCAGGTGCAAGCTGTATGGAATCTTTGGCCTCGTCAAGATGATGGAGAACGTGTGCTCCTGATCTATGACGATGTAGCGGACTATGGGGATATTGAGGGACTGTTACCGGTAGATGAACGGTTTCAGGTGTTACTTACCACACGGTTGCAGAATTTGGCGGCTGGGGTGGAAGATTTTCGGCTGGAATTACTGAATGAGGAGGCATCACTGGAACTGCTGCGGAAAATTGTTGATAAAGAAGCCGGGACTACTCGCATTAATGAGGAATTGCCTATTGCTAAGGCACTGTGTGAGCGGGTGGGCTATTTGCCATTAGGGTTAGAGTTGCTGGGATATTTTTTGAAAAATAGACCGGATATGTCCTTAGTAAAACTAGAACGACAACTGGAGCGCAAAAATCTGGAGGCACAAGCATTTCAGCAAGCTCACCCTGGAATGATAGCGAAGTTAGGGGTTTACGAGGCGTTTGAACTAAGTTGGGCAGAGCTTAGTGAAGAGGGAAAAAAGCTGGCTGGCTGGCTCAGCTTGTTTGCACTTACTCCTATACCTATGGGACTCATGGGAGTGAAGTCAGACGGAACTTTGTTGGATGAGGTGGAAGATGAGGATCTTTTGGATAAGATAGAGAATATTCTAACTGATGAGCTTTGGAAAAGAAATCTGGTACAGCGACTGCATGTCGGTTGGTACTATCTGCATCAACTTTTACGGGAGTTCTTCCTGGCAAAAGTTGATGAGCTTCAGGAGAGGAATAATCTTAAACGGACATACTGTGAACTCTTAGCAGGGGTTGCTAAGGGGATTGGCCAGCGTGCCACACAAGAGCAAACGCAAATAATTAATGTTCTAATACCTCATATAACCGAGATAACATACCGTTGGAAAGATTTTTTAAGCACTGAAAGCTTTGTGTATCCTTACCAAGGGTTAACACTCTTTTATTACAGTCAAGGCTTATTCGATTTTGGCAGAGATTGGGCAGAAGAAAGCGTAAGGGTTACTAAGGAAAAATTTGGAAATGAACATTCTCATGTTGCAACCAGTTTGAATAACTTAGGATTTTTATGTCAGGCTCAAGGGCATTATCAAAGGGCTGAGCCTTCTTATCTAGAGGCTCTAAAAATGAGAAAGAAGTTGTTAAAAAAAGAAGATTCAGAAATAGTTTCAAGCTTACTTAATTTGGCTGGGTTATATCAAGATCAAGGCCGTTATAAAGAAGCTGAATCTCTTTATCTAGAAATACAAAATCTTCACCAATATTTACAAGGTAATTCAGATGAACTTATTGAATTTAGTTTGGATGGTTTAGCATCTCTTTATATGGAGCAAGGACGCTATGAAGAAGCTAAAATAATTTTTATTCGAGTTCTTGATTTGCGAAAACAAGCATCTACTAGAAAAGATGAAAATATAGCTATAAGCTTCAATAATTTAGCAATTTTGTATCAGAGACAGGAACGTTATGATGAAGCCCAAAAACTGTTTATTCAAGTATTGGATTTACGCAAAGAAATATTTGGCTATCATCACTTAGATGTGGCTGAAAGCTTGAATAATTTAGCAATTTTATACCTCTATCAGAATCGTTACAAAGATGCGGAACCATTATTTGTTCAATCTCTTGAAACTCTAATACAGGTCCTTGGTATTGAACATCCGACCATTGCATCTAGCTTGAACAACTTAGCTAATTTATATGAATCTCAAGGTGATTACGAGAGCGCTGAATTTCTATTTCTCAATGTTTTAGAATTATTGAAGAAATTTGTAAATGATCCACATCCAAAGGTTGCTAGCACTATGAGTAACCTGGCAACCGTTTATGAATATCAAGGACGCTATGATGAGGCTATATGTCTTTTTGAAGAAGTATTAGATTTTCGGATTCAGTTATTTGGTAACCAGCATCCTAGTGTGGCTTCCAGTATTAACTCTTTGGCAAGAATATATTGTTCCCAGGAGCATTATGAGAAAGCAGAAGCACTGTTGATTCAAGAGTTAAAGATACGAAAGCATCTGTTTGGTGAGTATCATCAAAAGATTGCTAGTAGCTTAAATAATTTGGCAGTTTTATATAGCCATCAAAAAAACTATGGAAAAGCTGAGTTTTATTATCTAGAAGCTTTAGAAATGTCTAAGCAATTACTTGGTAAAAAGCATCCTGAGACTGACGATGATATATATCAGTCTTATGTGCATTTAATTACTGATGCTATCCAAGCAAACGAGGCGGATACTCTTTCTGATCATCCCATGACCCAAGACCTGCTCCCCAAAATCCTTGCAGCCATTGAAAGTCAGGGCGATTAGGGAGAGATAACCTTTCACCAAATAGGACAACTCTTCCCCTCCTGGGAGGGGCTCCGGAGTGGGTCCACCGCTGGCGCAAGTTATCGAAACCCACCCCGCCTAACCGGCACCCCTCCCGAGAGGGGATGAATCGCGACAAAGTGCTATGGGGATTAACCTCCGATTTGCCAAGTATTAGAAACCGGTTTCCAATTCTGATTCGCCCAAAAGCGTTTCTCAGTCGTACTAGCAGTCTTTGCAACTACATTTACCCGTCTCACCCCCCGCTGCCTCAACTGCTTCACCAACCCATCCACCAGCCGACTGCCATAATAACAACGCCGAAACCTCGGCTTCACATACACCTGCTGCAGCGTAGCCCTGTCTGAGTCCACATGGGCAATACTCACCCCAACAACCCCCATAGGCCCTTTCAAACAAATAATTTCATAGTCCCTTGGCAAACCGTCCTCACTCTCCAGCTGTTTCGGTAATGTCGCCGCCCCCAACGGCAAAGACAAAATCTGGTCATAATCCTCCGGCATCGCCGGTACCAGCTCCCAAGCACTGTCCTTAAACCCATGGGGCCGTCGCCACCATTGCCATAGTCCCGGCAACAGCGGCAGCAACAGCAAACCAATCACCAAGATGCCCGAACCCACCAAATACGCATCCTCAGTTTTGATCAGCAGCAACGCCCCCAGCAAACTGTTATACACACAGTGACCCACCATGACAGTCACCAGACCAAACCGCAGAAAAAATAAGCCGTACAAAAAAAATGCCGGTAACCACAGCTCAATGCCCCGCAAATAAAACGGCTCACTCACATAGTTACCCACATGGGCAAAGGCCCACAGACCACCCGGAATAACCAGTGCCAGCCAGCGATAGCGCACCACTAACAGCAGCGTACCAACCCACACCAACCGCGCCTCTAACTCCTCACCAATGCCCGGCAAGATACCGTTTCTCAACGAACTCATAAACGGCAGGGGGGTAGAAAATAAATTGCTGTAGTTAACATCCAGAGGAGACCAGGCATTAAACCCATGGATGGCAATAAAATAAAACCCCACCAAATAGATCATACTCAGCCCCCCCAGCATGATGCCTCGCCAATAGGCCTGGGTAAATGTGGCCAAACGATTGGAATGACGGGCTAAAATCATATCTTTTTGCGGCCACACCCGTTTGGCTATCTGTTGCCCACCGGCCCAAAGGAAATAAATGGGCACTGCTCGGATAAAGGCAAAGTAGAAAGTGTCAAAAAATTCCTGGAGCCAGAACAGACCATAGTTTTCGGTGGTGCTGTAATAGTTTTTGGCCAGGGGTAAGGTATTCCACTGAGATAGGAGACTCACGCCAAAAACAATCAACGCTGGGGTTAATCCCGACCGCCAGTTGAGTTTGCCACGGGCCAGGGCGATTAGATAGAACAACGCGGCCATAATCAACGCCCCGTTATTTAACACACTGGTAGTATTGGTGTCCCAAAAACGGGCAATGTTCCTGGTTTTGCGATACTCTCGCATAAAGGCTTCGGGGACCTTAAACCAGTAGCCATAGGAGCCAATCTGATCGCCCTGAATGGTCACGCTTAGGCGGACTTCAGAGTCTTCCAGGGACCAGTCTTTGCGTTTCCACTGAAAGGTGTGATCGGTGCGGTTGGGACGTTGGGTGGTGGAGTTATCCAAGGTCTCCCAGTCAGTAAGATCCCACCCCCGCTCGTCTATGAGATAGTTTTGG